>DATNNI010000458.1:0-2353 GCA_035601915.1 Xanthobacteraceae bacterium | reverse complement strand
AGGCGCTGGCCGATCCGCAAGGTCCTTACGCCGGGGAAATTTAATTTCCGACACGATGCTTTGCGGCGCGTGCGTTACTTCGGCGCGCGTTTGGCGAGGATGCGCTGCAAGGTGCGGCGGTGCATATTGAGGCGGCGCGCGGTTTCCGAAACGTTGCGGCCGCACAATTCGTAAATGCGCTGGATGTGTTCCCAGCGCACGCGATCGGCGGACATCGGATTTTCCGGCGGCTCGATCTTCCTGCTGTCGACGGCGAGCAGCGCGGCGGCGACGTCGTCGGCGTCGACCGGCTTCGCCAAATAATCGACCGCGCCGAGCTTTACGGCATTTACCGCGGTCGCGATATTGCCATAACCGGTGAGAATGATGGCCCGCGCGTCAGGCCGGCGTTTCTTCATCGCCGAGATCACGTCGAGCCCGTTGCCATCCGCGAGCCGCATATCAACGACGGCAAACGCGGGCGGAGCTTTCTCGACTTGCAGTAACCCGTCGGCAACCGATTCCGCGGTGCTAACGGCGAAGCCGCGGGTTTCCATGGCGCGCGCCAGGCGTTGCAGAAATGATTTATCGTCTTCGACGATCAGCAGTGATCGCTCGCTGAGACTAGCGGCAGTAATCATAACAGGCTGGGTATCGGCTATCGGGTCGGTCATCAAAAAATACTCCGTCTCCTACCGATCGCCCTCGCTTGCCATTAGTTAAGATGCTGCGGCTGTGCGCTCAAGGGGCGGCACCACCGGCGGCCGCTCAAAATCCGAACGGGACCAGCTCACCGTTACTACGGCACCGCGGAGCGGCGGCGCCTGATTCTTGAACGATAATTTTGCTCCGCTGCGCTCGAGCAGGGTCTTGGCAATGAACAAGCCTAAGCCAAGGCCAAACGCCGTTTCTTCCTCGCCACGCACCGGCGGACCCGGCTGGCGATGAGTGACATAGGGCGCCCCGAGCCGATCCAGCACTTCAGGCGCAAAGCCCGGCCCGTCGTCGCTGATCGTTATTTTCACTTCGTCGGCCGTCCATTGCGGTGAGACTTCGACGCTTGTGTTGGCGAAATCGACCGCGTTTTCGATCAGATTGCCGAGGCCATAACGGACCGCGGGGTTGCGCGCGCCGACCGGCTCCGCACTGCTTTTGGTCGCGTTGCTCAAGACGAGCGACACGCCAAAATTCCGATGCGGCACCATCGCTTCATCGATCAGAGCCGACAACGGCACCCGGTCGAAAGGATCCGCGGTCGGCAACTCGGTAATCTTGGCCAGTATCTCGCGGCAGCGGCGCGCCTGCTCGCGCAGCAATTTGACGTCGTCGGCATAGGGTGAATTTGCTTCCAGCGCGCGCTCGATCTCGCGCGCGACGACGGTGATGGTGGCGAGAGGAGTGGCGAGTTCGTGGGCTGCCGCCGCGGCAAGGCCATCGAGCTGTGAGAGGTGCTGCTCGCGCGCCAACACTAATTCGGTCGCCGCCAATGCTCGCGACAACTGACGCGCCTCTTCCGCGACCTGCCAGGTGTGGACACCAATGTAACCGATCGCCAGCAGAATCGAGAGCCAGACGCCGACCACATAAGTTTCCGGCAGTTCAAACGGCTCTTCGCTTTCCCACGGCAACTGATAATGCACGAAAATCAGGATAGTCGCGCAGAGGACGGCAAAAATCCCGAGCAGTAAAGTCATGCGCGGCGGCAGCGCCGTCGCGGAGATCAACACCGGACCGACCAACAAAAACGAAAACGGATTTTCCACGCCGCCGGTCAGAAACAGAAGCGCCGTCAACTCCGCGAGATCGAAGCCCAACAGATACGCGGCGCGGTCGGGTTCGAGCCATTGGGGGCGCTTAAATCCGAGGCGCAGCACCACGTTGAGCGCCGCGGATAACGCAATAACGGCGAGACACGGCCAGATCGGAACGTCGAATTCCAAGCCGAAATGGACGACCAGGACAGCGACAGCCTGACCAAAGACGGCGAGCCAGCGCAACCGCACTAGCGTATCGAGACGCACATTCCGTGGCCGATTGTGAGTCTGGGGAACCCCGAACATGGAGTTAATGTAGCGATTGGGGAAAGCTAATCCAAATAAGCTACGGAACGCTTCCTCGTAAGGCTTGGGCGGGGACGCTACGGCCGCCACGCCGCAGGCTCTGCCTCGACTTGCGCTCCGAGGCGCGCCTGTTCGATCACCTCGAAAAGCGCCCGGAGCACTTCGGTCACGCCCTCGCCGCTCACGCCCGAGAGCAAAAGCGGCGACTTCTTCGCGGCGCGCCCAAGCCGCGCCATCTGGCGTTTGATCTCGGCAGCATTCATCGCGTCAGCTTTGTTGAGCGCCACCAGTTCGGGTTTTTCCGTAAGACCGTG
>DATNNI010000457.1:0-11813 GCA_035601915.1 Xanthobacteraceae bacterium | reverse complement strand
AAGTGGCGATTGGTGCCGGGCAGGGAACCTTGCGCCACCAGATTGCCGTTGGCGAGCAGGACGGGCGCGTCATCCTTGTCGGCTTCAATGCGTGTGGTGTAAACCGCCATCACGTCCGGACGGTCGAGAAAATAAGTGATGCGGCGAAAGCCCTCGGCCTCGCACTGCGTGCAATAGATGGAACCGGCGCGATACAGGCCCATCAACTGCGTGTTGGCCGCCGGGTCGATGAGCGTCTCGATCTCGAGTTCGAATGGCCCGTTCGGCGGCTGAGCAATGGTCAGCTGTTCCGGCGTGGCGACGTAGCTTTCCTTCGGCACTTCCTTGCCGTCGAGCGCCAGCGAGCGGAGAACAAGGTCCTCGCCGTCAAGCACGAGCGGAGCCGGCGTACTGGTGCCGTTAGGCTTTAACCGGAGCTTGGCGCGTACGCGCGTCGCGGCGGCATCGAGTGATATATCAAGTTCGACGGTATCGATGAGCCAGTCCGGCGGACGATAATCTTTAAGGCGGATGGAGCGGGGTTCTTCGGTGCGCATCGCCTCTGATGTAGAAGTTTTGCCCGCTGATGGGAAGGCGCAACGCGCTCGAGCCAAACGAACGCTGCTGCGAGCACGCGCCGAGTGGCGCCGGCAATGACGGCATGTGCTGCACGCCGCCACAGCAAAGGGCGCACTGGAAGCGCCGCGGTTAAGCGTCGAGGTGGGCGTTAATTTCGCACCAAACGCCTTGCGGCTCGTACTCGATTTTGACCTCGCCGCCGAGTTCTTGTGCCAGACCGCGCTCAATGAGCCGCGAGCCGAATCCCTTCCGCCGCGGCGGAACGACCGGGGGGCCGTCCTTTTCCGACCACTCCAAGCGCAACCGGCGACCGTCTGGCTCCTTGAGCGTCCGCCAAGTGATGCTGACACGGCCCTTTTCGTTCGAAAGGGCGCCGTATTTGACGGCGTTGGTCGCCAGCTCGTGCAGCGCCATGCTTATCGACAACGCCATCTTGGCAGAAAGCCACACCGACGGCCCGCTGACCGCAAAACGGGTCGGATCGGCGTCACGGTAGGGGACGATCGCCTGCGCAGCGATGTCGCTAAGATTGGCGCCCTCCCAGCTTTCATTGGTCAAGACGTCATGCGCGCGTGACAAAGCGAGCAGGCGAGACTGAAACATCTCGCGCCCGCTGGTATCGGTCCTCGCTCGCCGAAAAGATTGGACCGCGATGGACTGTACCGTGGCGAGCGTATTCTTCACGCGGTGGTTCAATTCGTTGAGCAGGAGCAACCGATGCTCCTCCGTGCGTTTGCGCCCGGTGATGTCGAGTCCCGCGCTAACGGCGCCGACGATCTTGCCGGATTGATCGCGTAGCGGAGCCGCCTGGACCAGTCCGGAAAGAACGGCGCCGTCGGTAAAGTGCAATTCCATCTCTTCGTTGGTAATGGTTTCGCCCAACAGCGCCCGCCGCAGCGGCAGGCGCTCAGGCGGCAACTCCACACCGCCTTTGAACACGCGGTAGTGTTGTGGCGCTTGTGCCGGAGGAACCGACAGTGAGGCGTTCGCCATTACGGGAAGCCGTACCATTTCCGCCGCGCGCCGGTTGCCGATGACATGCTGCCCGGCACTGTCGAACGTGAACCACACCGCTACGGGCACCGTATCCAACACTGCTTGCAGCCGCACCTTCTGCGCCTCAAGCTCGGAAGAAATTTCGTGCCGTAGCCGCGCCAGGGTGATGTTGGTATTGACCCGCGCCAGAAGTTCCTGTGCGCTGAATGGCTTGATCAGATAATCGTCCGCGCCCGCCTCGAGGCCTTCGATTTTGGCCTCCTCGCCGGCGCGCGCGGACAGCAGGATAACCGGAAGACTTTTCAGCTCGGGATCGCTTCTGATTTCGCGCAATAGCGCGAAGCCATCGCGGACCGGCATCATCACGTCCGACAACAGAAGATCGGGCCGCCGTTGGCGTATGACCCGTAGCGCGTCCATGCCGGTGCCGACGCTCTCCACGTCATAGTGCGCCGAAAGCATGCGCTCGACGTAGTCGCGCATGTCCGCGTTGTCGTCGGCGATCAGGACGCGGTGGCGCGTTTCGCCGGCGCTTTTTTCGTTTGCCCGTTCATTCGAATCCCGGCTGTGCGAAACGTCCGTTGGACCTGTTTGCGCGGTATCCGGCCGCGGCAGCCAGCGCAGAGCTTCCTGGACAAACGCCGGTGCGCCGGTCGCCGAATGTTCGTCGCGCGAGGGTAGTGCGGTAACCGCCGCTGTGGGGACCTGGCCATAGGGCAATGTGACCGCGAAGGTCGTTCCGCGATCGACCTCGCTTGCCGCCGTTACTTGGCCGCCTAGGAGGTTCACGAGTTCGCGCACCAGAGCAAGCCCGATGCCAGACCCCTCATGAGTGCGGCCACGCTGGCCCTCGACCCGGTGAAAGCGCTCGAACACATGAGGTAGCTCGCTTGCCGGGATACCAACTCCGGTGTCGCTCACCGCGAGTTCGACGCGTCCACTGATGTCGCGCAGCCGAACGTTGATGCCACCGTCCAAGGTAAACTTGAAGGCGTTTGAGAGAAGATTGAGTACGATCTTCTCCCACATGTCGCGATCGACGTAGACCGATTGCGGCAGCGCCTCGCACTCGACGGTGAGTTTCAATCCGGCGCGCTCACACAGCAAATCGAAACTCGACGCGAGGTCGCCCGTCAGAGCGGGCAAATCGGTTTTCTCAAAATAGGCCTGAATGCGGCCCGCTTCGACTCGCGAAAAATCAAGGAGCGTATTGACGAGCCGCAGCAGCCGCAGCGCGTTGCGGTGCGCGACCGCGACCTCTTCAAGCCGTTTGCCCTTTAGCTGATCGGGATGCCGTAATACTTCCTCTAACGGCCCCAGCATCAAGGTCAGCGGCGTTCGGAATTCATGGCTGACATTGGAGAAGAACGCGGTTTTCGCGCGATCGATTTCGGCAAGCGCTTCGGCGCGGCGCCGTTCCTGTTCGTAAGCCTCGGCGTTGGAAATCGCCGCTGCGATTTGCCCGGCGACGAGCTTCAGGAAGCCTGAATAGTTGTCGTCGAAAAGCCGGAATGGGTTAAGGCCGGCGATCAGAAACCCAGATCGCCCGGTTTCCCCGCTTGCCATGATCGGGAGAACCACCGCGGTGTCCGGCGCCTGCTGCCAAGCTCCGCTCGGAAACATCGCCTGAAATTCCATCTCAATGCCGGAAATCACCCGGGCGCGATGGTCTTGCGCGACCGCGGCAAGCGGCCAGGGATTTAACCCGTCAAGCGGCAAGGTGGTCATGACCGCTGGATGGTCGGGATCGACATTCGTGGTGCTCGCCAGCGCGGCGGAACGTCCGTCAGGCTCGAGCAGGTAGATCATCGCGAACGGCAAGTCGCGGTTATTGGTGGCAAGCGCGCGCGCGCTGCGCTCACAGGCCTGCTGCCAGGTGCGCGCTTCGGTGGTTGTAGCCGCAAGCTCGCGCAGCAGCCCCAGTTGCCGCGCATCGATCACGCGCTGCGTGTCATCGGTATTGGCGCAGAAAATTCCGCCGACGCCGCCGTCATCGTCCGGGATCGGGCTGTAGGAGAACGTGTAGTAGGTCTCTTCCGGATAGCCGTTGCGCTCCATAATCAGAAGCTGGGATTCGACATACGTGCCTTCGTCGCCTCCCATCGCTTGAGAAAGCATCGGCTCGATGTCCTGCCAAATCTCGCGCCAAACGAGCGAGACCGGCTTGCCGAGTGCCCACGGATGTTTGCCGCCGATGATGGACTTATAAGGATCGTTGTAGAGATAGATCAGTTCGCGGCCCCAACCGATCCAGATCGGCTGGCGCGAGGTCAGCATAATGCCAACGGCGGTGCGCAGGCTTTTGGGCCACTTTTCTAGGGGACCGAGCGAGGTCTTGGACCAGTCGTAAGCCCGCATCCGCCGGGCCAAGTCGCTATTGCCGACGATCGGCCGCTCGGAATCGGCTACGCTCGGAAGATAGGCCTCGGCTCGCGCCGCTCCGTCGCTCATGGCCACGCCCTGCCGCCAGACTGCCCCGGATGACCAATGAATGATCTTCGTTGAACCCTGGATAATGGAACGGCTCCGGCAAAAGTTCCATTCCAAGGTTCGTTAGCGCGCCGTTAAGGCTTGGAAGCCGCATCAAGAGCTCATTCGCAAGTAAATGTCAGCGCCGTGGTTCGGCGTGGCCGATAACGCGCGCGATGGCGGGAAAACGCCGCCGCAAATCGCGTTCAGCGTTATCGACCAACGCGTGCGCCGCACTAACCGACAGGGCGGGATCGACCTGGCAATGGAAATTAACAATCTCTCCATCTGCCGTTTCGCGAACGCGGACATCGTGCATCTCGCCCAAACCGGCGATTTCGGCGGCAAGTACGGTCAGGGCTTCGCGGATTTCAGTAATGCGGGCGGGTGCTGCATCGCGCCCAGCGAGCACGATCGCCAGCAGCGGCTCGATGTGAGTCTCAACCTCCACGTCGGGACCGAGTTCTTCGCGGATTGACTCCTCAAGCTGGCTGGCAATGTCGTGCGCGGCCGCAAGCGTCAGGGTGCCTTCGACTTCAAGATCGACGGAGACGGACAAATGCTCGGCCAGCGCCTGCACCGCGACGTGGTGAACCGCCAGCCCGCTATTGCGTGCAATCAGCATGACCCCTTCACGCACCGTTTCGTCGTCGAGCGCCCGCGATTCGGTGATGATTGTCACCTCGGCCTCCGCGAATTCGGCGCGAACCTCGCGGGCTAAACGCTCCTTGATGGCGGCAACGCGGTCGAGCGGTAACGTTCGGCTCAAGCCCACCGAGAGCTCTATGAACAGCACGGCGCCTGCGGGCCGTGCCCGAACGCGTTCGACTGTGACGACACCGGGCACGCGACGGGCGATCGCCATCACGCGTTCGCTCACGCCCGCGGGGGCCGTGTCGGTCAACGTATCGATGGTGCGCCGGCCGAGCCGCCAGCCGGCGACGCAAATGAAGACGGCGACAATCACCGCCGCCGCGGCATCCGCACGAAAATAGCCGAGCGCGACGCCGCCAAGCCCGATCAACACGGCGATTGACGACCACATGTCGGACCGGAAGTGCAGCGCGTCGGCCTCAAGAGCTTGACTCGAAGTCGCCGCTGCCACGCGGCTGAGCGTGCGCGCGCGAAAAAAGTCTACGACAATAGATATCGCAACGACCGCAAAAGCGGCCGGAGTTGCCGCCACTGTATAAGGGTGTTCGCCGGTGAGCCGCTGTGCTGCCTCAAAGATAACGGCGGCGGCGAGCACGAACAGAAAAGCGGCTTCGGCAAGCGCGGTCACGCTCTCGACCTTGCCGTGCCCGTATTGGTGCTCGGCGTCGGCCGGCTTGCCGGAAACGCGCACGGCGAAATACGTCAAGAGCGTCGCGGCGAGATCGATGAGCGAATGGCCCGCTTCCGAAAGGATAGCGAGCGACCCGGTGAGAAGGCCAACGATTGCCTTGGCGATGGTGAGGCCGGCCGAAGCGGCAATCGAACCGAGCGCGGCCCGTTCCTTCTCATTCATAAGGCGTTACCGCATGATCCAAGTGAGGAATGAAAATGCCCGGTTGCCAAGCCATTTTGCTGGTCGTGTACCGCAAAATTTCGCGCAAATAAACCGGGGTCGCCGATCTTTCTCGGCAAGTCCCTCCTTGTCAGCGAGTTCTCGCGAACGTTTTAAAAGTACTAAGATAGGCACATGCAGGAAACGATCGTATCAGAGCTGAACGCCGCGCTTGCTGCCGTGCGGGGAGGTGATCTCAACACAGCCGGTGCGATTGCGCAGCGTCTGTTGCAGAATTATCCCGGCGACGCGGCCGTTCATCAACTCCTTGCCGAGGTCGCCCTACGACAGGGCGAAATAGCGCAAGCAATGCGCTTTGCCACGGAAAGCCTCGCGCGTCGGCCCGATCACGTACCGGCGCTTCTGCTTGCTGGCCGCGCCGCTCGGGCGGCAAAAGATCTGGCCGGAGCCGTCGGCTTCTTCCGTCGCGCCATCGCTCTTGCGCCCGAACGAGCCGATGCTGCGTTTCTTACCTGCGCGACGCTTCTGGAACTGGGCGATCCCGACGCGGGGGCGTTGCTCACCCGGTTGCTCGAATCTTTTCCCGATGATTCCACCGGATGGAGCTTGCTCGGCGATTCTCTCCAGCGCGCCGGAAAGCTGGAAGCCGCTCTCATGGCGTTCACCCGCGCCGCCCGTGCCAATCCGTCGCTAGCGCTCGCATTGCGCCGTGGCGCGCTTTTGGAGTCACTTGGTCGGCTTGGCGCTGCGTTAGACGCTTATCGGGCAGCGGTGCAAATGGCGCCGGAGAGTGCCGAGGCTTCGCTCAAACTTGGACTGTGCTTGCAACGGACCCGCGATGTCGAAAGCGCCCGTGTTGCGCTTGAGCGAGCGGTCACTCTTGGCCCCCCAAGCAGCGAGGCATGGTTTGCCTTAGGCTTGATCCGGCAAGACCAGCGCGAGCACGCTGCTGCGACGAAGGCCTATCGGCGCGCGCTCGACATCCGGCCCGACTTGGCCGAGGCGGCAGTCAACCTTGGCATCTGCTATCAAGAGTTGGGAAACTTGCCGGAAGCTAAAGCACTGTATCGGCGGGCGCTCGATGTGCGGCCAGACTCCTTCGGTCGCATCGCCCAAGCGCTGGCGGCTGCCCCGGTCGGCGAAATTTGGCTCGATGTTGCTGAATTACGCCGCTCACTCGCCGGTTGATGATCGGCGCCGTCGGGCGCGGAAGCGCCGGCGGTAGAGGCCAGGCTTTGCCAGAAGAGCGGCGCCGGTCTCGTCATAACGCTGCTGCGCGGACCGGGTGAGCGGCTCGAAGGCAAGCTCAAGAGATTCGCGGGAGACAGGAAAGCACTGAGCAATGGGTGTGCCGGCCGGCAAAACTCCGTCGAAGTGGGGATCAGTCCACATTGCGGGGAAGAGGATGCCGACGTCGTTGAAACGGTCGGAATCGACCACACCGGTGAGCAGGCGAAACGGCAGATCGGCGCGATTTACGGGATGCGTCGCGAATAGCGAATAACCGCTATCGAGTTCGATGGTCCAGAAGCTGTTGAACTTGATGACAACGCGACCCGCATCATGAAACGGCGTGCCGGTCACCTGCGCGGGCACGTGAAAGCTCAGCGGCGAACGCGGATGCGCCTCAATGGAAAGCGGCGGCAAGTCCCAGACCCAAGAAAATCGGCCGTCGTGTACTGTGACGTCGCATGGAAGCGGAATGAGAAATCCGTGCGCCATCGCATCCACGAAAGGCGGGCATTGCTTGACCGTCCTGATTTCCTGGCCGTGCAATTCCGAGAAGGCCGAAGCCGGCATTGCGCGCAGCCACTCCGGCAGCGCCGCGCGAGCGGCGACCGGTCGCGGCAGGCGGCCGTAGAGCGCCGGATCGCAGCGAAAGATGACGCGCATGGCGCCCTCGGATCAGATGCCGCGGTAAAGCCCGAAATTGAACGCGATCGAAATGCGCAAGCCGTTGCCGCGATACGGCCGCACGGCATGAAGCAGGAATGACGGAAACAGGAACAACAACCCGGGCCGTGGCCGGATGGTCTCGGCACTGCCCGCCGATAGGCCGTCTTCGCCGCCAAACTTCAGCGCGGGCGCGTGCATCATCGGCGCCGGGCCTCGCGGATCGAACATTTCGAATTCGCCGCCGAGCGAGGGATCGTCGGCGCAACCGCCATCGCTGACATAATAAGTGCCTGACCAGAATGAGCCCGGATGATAGTGGCAGGCGTTGGAATCTCCCGGCCCGCTGACATTGGCCCACGCCTCGGCGGTCCACTCCGGTCGTACCGAGTGGCCATCGCGATCGCTCGTCAGCTTGGTTGCGACATCGCGGCCGAAGGCGAGGACCTCTTCGGCCCGCTTACCACCCCAGGCGGCGAGATCACGGGTCGAGTGCCAGCCGCCCATATTGGACGCACCAATGGACGGATTTTCTGCGCGGCGACGCAGAATGACCTCTTGAAGTTCTGCGTTACGGGCCTCGGCATCGGGCAGGACGACTGCGGCGACCGGCGTCGCAAATAGCCCCTTTATTTCGATATCGATGCGCGACATTGCGTTTCCTCGCCGCGCGCCTATTAAGCCCCAACTTGCGCGCGCTGTCGCGCCATGAAGTTCTCCAGCGCGGAAACTTGATCCGGCGACAGCCGAAGGCCGAACTTCGATCGCCGCCAGATGACGTCGGCGGCATTCTCCGCCCATTCTTCCCGCATCAAATAGAGAACCTCTGCTTCTGTCAGGCCATTACCGAAGTCGGCACCGAGCGCGGTCCAGTTCGTCGCTCCGTCGAGAACGGCGCGGGTTCGCGTGCCGTAGGCCCGGGCCAAACGGCGTGAATGATGCGCGCCGAGCCAGGAATACTCGCGGCTGATGTCCTTGGCCAGCGCTTCAAAGCCTTGGACCGGAAAATCGCCGCCCGGCAACGGAGATCGCCCAGTCCAGTCGCTGTGATGGCGCGCCTTGGCCGGCAGGTACCGATCGAGTTTGGCAAGCGCATGCTGCGCCAGCCGGCGATAGGTGGTGATCTTGCCGCCGAAGATCGACAGCATCGGTGCTCCGGCTTCGTCGAGATCGAGCACGTAGTCGCGGGTGGCCGCCTGGGCCTCGCTCGCGCCATCGTCGTAAAGCGGCCGCACTCCCGAATACGTCCACACCACCTGCACCGGCGTAATCGTCGTGCTGAAATACCGGTTCACCGCCTGGCAAAGATATTCAATATCTTCGGGCGAAGTCGTGACCGAACCGGGATCGCCGACGTAATCATTTTCGGTGGTGCCGATGAGTGTGAAGTCGCCTTCATATGGGATGGCGAAGATGATCCGCTTGTCGGGATTCTGGAAGATGTAGCAGCGGTCGTGGGCATACAGTTTTGGAACGACGATGTGCGAGCCTTGAACCAAGCGGATGCCGGCCGGCACATTTCGTCGCTGCGTTACCGCGAGCACGTCGCCGACCCACGGCCCGGCGGCATTTACCAAAATCCTCGCGCGTATCGTCCGTGGCTGTGCGCCGGCGCAGCGCTCAAGCGTCGTCAGATGCCAAACTTCGCCGACGCGCTCCGCCGCGAGCGCCTTGGTTCGCGGCCGCACGGTGGCGCCGCGATCGGCCGCATCGCGTGCGTTAAGAACGACCAGCCGCGCGTCATCGACCCAGCAATCCGAATATTCGAAGCCTAGCGAATAACGCCCAGGCTTGAGTGGACGGCCGGCAACATTCTTCGCCAAATCAAGAGTTGTGGTCGGCGGCAGAAGCTTGCGTCCGCCGAGGTGATCGTAGAGGAACAGCCCGAGGCGAAGCAGCCAGGCCGGCCGCAAGCCCGCGTGATACGGCAAGACGAAGCGCAGCGGCCGGATGATGTGAGGCGCTATCCGCCACAGCACTTCGCGTTCGGCCAGCGCTTCGCGCACCAGCCGGAATTCAAGATATTCGAGGTAGCGCAACCCGCCATGAACGAGTTTCGTGGCCGCGGACGAGGTGCCGCTGGCGAGATCGGCTTGCTCGCACAGATAGACGGACAAACCACGCCCGGCGGCGTCCCGGGCAATCCCACAGCCGTTTATGCCGCCTCCGATGATCGCGACATCGTAGGTGCCGCCGTCCACCACGTCCCCACCCCCATAAATTTCCCAATAACATTCGTTTTATGTTCGTACGCAGCGTAAATGAATATCAATTAGCGCACAAGCGGCGCTCTAATCCATCTGAAACGAACGAGAATGGAGGCCAAACTTGTTTTTCAGCGACCGCGCGACCCCTGCCGCGTCATTCGCTCATGGCCGGAACGATGTCCGGCGAGGCGCTGCCCAGAGTGGTTTCAACCACCTTCACGCCATGGCTGGCGCATACATCCCGCAGCTTGGTCGAGGTCAGCCGGTCGGTCACGAAGGCATCGACTTCGGACATGTGGCCGATGCGCACCGGTGCGGCGCGTTCGAGCTTGGAGCGGTCGCAGACCAGCAGCACCCGCCGGGCGTTGTCCATGATGGCGCGCGATACGGCCACTTCGCGCGGATCGAAATCCAGCAAGGCGCCGTCTTCGTCAAGCGCCGAAGCGCCGATTACCGCCATGTCTACCTTGAACTGCCGGATCAGTTCGACGGCTGAGCTCCCCACGACAGCGCCGTCGGCGCGGCGCACGACGCCGCCGGCAAGAATGACCTCGATGTTGGGGTAGTGATAGAGCGCCGTTGCCACATTCAGGTTATTGGTCACAATAAGCAGATTCTGATGGTTTTTTAGCGCGTTGGCGACTTCCTCGGTCGTCGTGCCGATATTGATGAACAGCGAAGACTCGTTTGGAATGAGCGCGGCGGCGGCGGCCCCGATGGCGCGCTTCTCGGTCGCCGCGATGAAGCGACGCGCCTCATAGGCGAGATTTTCAACGGAGGACGCAATGACGGCTCCGCCGTGCGTCCGTGACAAGACACGCAAATCGCAAAGCTCGTTGAGATCGCGGCGAATGGTCTGCGGAGTGACCTCGAACCGGACAGCCAGATCCTCTACCGTGACCTTGCCGATTGAGCGCGCCAAGGCGACGATGGTGTTCTGGCGGTCGTTGAGTTCTTGCATCGGCGCAGCCCGTTTCCCCGGTTTTCCTGTTTGCTTTTTCGTTTTGACCGTTTATGGTTCATATTTAGTTCGATTGCAAACAAGTTCGCCGAACGAGCGAACGCAAACGGGGGGAGCCGCGGATGTTTTTCAGGCGCTTTCCAGTCGGCCGGCACAGACAACAGCGGCGCGGGCTTCCTCCTGTCCCGCGTACCGCGACGGTGATTGGCTTGTGCGGGAGTGCCCGCGCGCTCCTTCCTTCCTCATCTCACGCTTTAGACGAACCGACACCACGCTAGGTGGCGAGCGCATGAGTATCAGTCTCGAGAACGTCACTGTAGTTTCGATGGGGGCGAGCATCGTCACCGATGTCTCACTCACCATCGAGCGTGGAAGCATAAACGTGCTGCTCGGTCCGACACTCGCCGGCAAGACAACGCTGATGCGATTGATGGCCGGTCTCGATCGACCGACTGGCGGCCGCATCCTCGTCGACGGCCAAGATGCAACCGGCGTCCCGGTGCGGGAACGATCGGTGGCGATGGTCTATCAGCAATTCATGAATTACCCGTCGCTGACGGTTTATGAGAACATCGCTTCGCCGCTGCGCGTCGCGAGGCTCAAGGCTGACGAAATCGATCGGCGGGTGCAGCGCGCGGCGGCCGTGCTTGGTCTGGAACCGCTGCTGGGCCGCCTTCCAAATCAACTGTCCGGGGGTCAGCAGCAACGCACCGCGATCGCACGCGCAATCGTCAAGAACGCGGAGCTGGTTCTGTTCGATGAGCCGCTCGCCAATCTCGATTACAAGTTGCGTGAGGAACTGCGCGAGGAACTGCCGTCAATCCTCAGGGAGGCGGGATCGATTCTGGTCTATGCGACTACGGAGCCGCTCGAAGCGTTGTTGCTGGGCGGGCTCACCGCGACGCTCTCGCAGGGGCGCGTCGTTCAGTTCGGGCCGACGCCGCGCGTTTATCACGCACCGAGCAGCATCGACTCGGCGCGAGTTTTTTCCGATCCCCCCCTCAACGAAATTACCGTCATCAGGCAGAACGGTTCTCTTCGTCTCGGCCAGGACCTCGTCGTTCCCGCAGTCGGCGTTACTGCGGCGGTGCCCGACGGCATCTATAGGGTGGGTTTCCGCGGTGATTTGGCACGCATCGGCACGGCGTGGCCATCGTCGATCAGCTTCTCCGGCCGCGTCGCCCTGGCTGAGATCGGCGGTTCGGAGACCTTTGTCCATGTC
>DATNNI010000456.1:0-5781 GCA_035601915.1 Xanthobacteraceae bacterium | reverse complement strand
CAATGATGCTCCGCCGGCATTCGAGTTGTGCCTGCACAGCAGCGAAAGCGCCCCTGCCCTTCCGGCCGGTATACCGGCACAGGCTCCGTGCAGCCATTGCATCTTCTGCTTTGCCGGAGCGAACCACGCGGTCATGGGTTCACCGACCGCGCTAATCCAAAGCGCACGTTTTGAAAATGTCGAAATTTCGTGGACGGCAGAGAGGCGAAGTCCGCCTTGTTTAGCTGACCATTCGATAGCGAGTCCCCGAGGGCCCCCGCCTCGCGTTTGACGCTCGAGCCGCCAGCGCGCGGCTTTTGAAGTGCGGGGCCTAGTAGCCCCCTAGCCATCTCAATTTGCCAAAGCCGAACCCTCGGAAACGTTTACGTTCCGAACGGCATGCGGCACGGAGTCGATCAATGACGAAGCTTACTTGGAAGAGGTTTGTTTATCCCGCCGTCGCAGCTCTCACGCTGATCGCGGCGGGGCTCACCGCGGTCCGCGCCCACGCGCGCGATTACGATGTCGGTTCAATTCACATCACACAGCCATGGGCAAGGGCGACGCCGAAGGCGGCATCTACCGGCGCCGCCTATCTCACCGTTGCGAACAGCGGAACCGCCGTTGATCGGCTGAGTTGCGTCGCCAGCGATGTCAGCGCCACGTGTCAAATTCACAGCATGAGCATGGACGACGGCGTGATGAAGATGCGGCCGGTGGAAGGCGGCCTTGAAATTCCGCCGGGAGAGACGATCACGCTCAAGCCGTCCGGATTGCACCTGATGCTCGTCGATCTCAAGCATGCGCTTGAGCCGGGCAAAACGCTTGAGGCCACGCTGCGATTTGAGAAGGCGGGGACGGTCAAAGTCGACTTTCCGATCGCCGCCATCGGGGCTTCCGCGCCCGGCGCTGCCGCGGCGCCCGGCGGTGGCACCATGATGATGAACCGCGGCGGCATGATGCAAATGAACAAGCAGTGAGCGCCGCGCGGACCCGTTGTAACGGCCCGCGCCGCACTGAGAGCTGTTTCTTCAACCCGAAAGGAAATTTGCCATGTCGCGCTTTCTGGCGCACGCGTGCACTTTCGCAATCGGCCTTTTATTGGTCTCACTGCCGCTGTCCAACGCTTTCGCGCATTGCTTCGTCGGCGCGCGGTTTTTTCCGGCCACGCTCGTGATCGACGACCCGTGCGTCGCCGACGAGATGTCGCTTCCCACGGTCGATTGGTTTCCCACCCCCGGGACGCCCCACGGAAGCCAGGTGGACATCTCGGCGGAATTTGACAAACGCATCACCGAAGATCTGGGTTTCGGTATCAGCGACGTGTGGTCTCAGATCCGCACGCCGGGCGGACCGGTGGTGCAGGGATTGGGAGATCTCGAAACCACGCTGCAATACCAATTGCTCAAGGACGCTTCGCATGAAACTGCGATGCTCCTCGGCCTCATCGTCGACTGGGGCGGCACCGGCAACGTGAATGCCGGCATCGGCACCCCTTACTCGATGCTGACCCCGACCTATTATTTCGGCCAGGGGCTCGGCGGACTTCCCGACGATCTTGAATTTGCGCGTCCGCTCGCGATCACCGGACAGATCGGTTATCAGATACCGACCACCTCTTACGTGCTGTCGCAAAACCTCAACATCCCTCAGGTCCTCGTTTACGGGGCGTCGCTGCAATACAGCATGCCGTATCTGAAATCCGAGGTGAAAGACCTTCAGTTTCCCGATTTCATCAATCACCTTATCCCGATTGTCGAAGCGCAGCTGTTTACGCCGGTTACCAACAATCTGGGCAATCCGTCGACTACGACCGGCACCATCAATCCGGGCGTCATTTATATCGGCAGCACCTACCAGATCGGGATCGAAGCGATCATTCCCGTCAACAGCGCGAGCGGCAGTGGTGTCGGGGTGCTCGGCCAGCTGCATTTCTATTTGGACGATATGTTCCCAAACACGCTCGGTCAGCCGCTCATCGGCGGAACATCGACGCCGAGCAAAACCCCTCTCTAAAGGAGTCAACCATGCGAATACGCATCACCCTAGTAATGCTTCTGCTCGGAGCGGTAGGGGCAGGCGCAGCGCGGGCGCATGCTTTTCTCGACCATGCCAGCCCGCTCGTTGGCAGCACGGTGGCGACCGCACCAAGCGAAGTTGCGCTTACTTTCACGCAAAATCTCGAGGCGGCCTTCAGCTCGGTACAGATAACTGACGGGAAGGGCGTTCGCGTCGAGCAGGGCAAGCCGCAAATCAGCGGCAACACCATGCGGGTTGGCCTCAAAGCCGCAGGGCCGGGACGTTACCAGGTTCACTGGCACGTGCTCTCGGTCGATACGCACAAAACCGAGGGAAATTTCTCTTTCACCGTGAGCGGCCCGTGAGCAGACGCGCGTTCTCGGCGTGACTGGAGGCTCGCGTGGATGATCCACTGATCTGCGCGCGGGCCATTCATTTCGCCGCGACCATCGCCGCCGTGGGCGCAATCTTCTTTTCCATCTTCATCGCCGGGCCGGCATTCTCCAAGGTGGACGCCGGCGCGCGTTCGCCGACCGTTTTGCGCGCTCAATTTGCGTGGCTGGCCTGGATCGGGCTTGCGGTCGCGGCGCTCTCCGGAGCCGTTTGGTTCATCCTCGTCGCGCAATCGATGAGCGACACCTCGTTCGCGGATGTTTTCTCCGAAGGCGCGCTTTGGACGGTCCTTCTGCAAACCGGCTTCGGCCGCGCTTGGCTCGCGCGATTGATATTAGCGTGTCTCCTGGCCGCGGTGCTCACAGTATCCTTTCAACGCCGCGGAAAAACGCCTTTGGCCAACATCTTCGCAGTCGTTTTGGCCGGCGGCTTTGTCGGGACACTGGCTTTCGCCGGACATGCGGTCGGCGCGTCTGGGTTCGAAGGCGTTCTCCATCCGGCAGCCGATTTCGCGCATCTTGTCGCCGCAGCCGGTTGGGTTGGAATGCTCGTGCCTCTGACGCTCTGGCTTGCCGCCGCCGCGCGCGACGAAGCTTTGGCCGGCGCGGCGTATACAGTCGCCAAGCGTTTTTCAAATGTCAGCCTTGTCACCGTCGGTGTGCTTCTCATCACCGGCAGTATCAACGCGCTCTATCTCGCCGGCAGCCTCTTTGCGATCACCGAGACGGACTACGGCCGCTTGCTGCTGATAAAAGTCGCTCTGTTTCTTCTCATGGTCGCGGTTGCCGCAGTCAATCGGCAGGTCTGGACCCCTCGTCTCGTCCAGGACGGAAACGTCGCATCCAACCGAGAGGCGCTCAGCCGGCTCCGCCGCAATGCCGCGATTGAAGTCGGCTTTGGCGCCCTCATCATTGTCATTGTCGCCGTGCTGGGGATGACGCCGCCGGGCCTGCATCAGCAGGCTATAACGGAGATGCAGCATCATTCTCATTGACGCAGGCCGCTCCGCGAAGCGACGATACCGGTAATCTCTCGCGGAGTGTGGGCAAGTCCATGCGCTCTCTTCTGTTCGTCCCGGCTGATAGTCCGAAGAAGCTCGACAAGGCGATGACGAGCGGCGCCGACGCGCTGATCGTCGATCTCGAGGACTCGATTGCGCTTGACCGAAAGGCGCAAGCCCGGAGAAGCGCGGCGGCTTTTCTCAACGAGACGGTTGCCGCCGCCGATCGGCCATATCTGATCGTGCGCATCAACGGCCTGGCGACCGGCCTGATCGATGCCGACCTCGACGTAATCGCGGCCGCCCGGCCGGACGCCGTCATGCTGCCGAAAGCTGAGGGCGGTGCATCAATCGCCAACCTCGATGCCAAGCTCGCGGTGCGGGAGGCGATCGACGGAATTGCCGACGGTCACATCAAGATCATCGCAATCGCTACAGAAACCGCAGCGGCCCTATTCCGCGCCGGCACCTATGCCGGCTCAAGCAACCGGCTCAGCGCGCTGACCTGGGGAGCGGAAGACCTTTCCGCCGATCTCGGCGCCGAAACCAACCGCAACCCAGAAGGGGTGCTTCTCGACCCATATCGGTTGGCTCGTGTGCTCTGCCTCGCCGGCGCGGCAAGCGCCGGGGTCCCGGCGATCGACACCGTCTTTACCGATTTTAGCGACAGCGACCGTGAAGCGTTTCGCCGCGAATGCGGGGCGGCACGCCGTGAAGGCTTTTCGGGTAAAATGGCCATCCACCCAACGCAGGTACCTATTATCAATCAGGCGTTCACGCCGACGCGCGAGGCGCTTGCGCGGGCACAGGCGATCGTCGATGCGTTTGCCGCCAACCCGAACCGCGGCGTCGCCGTTGTCGGCGGATCCATGGTCGATCGCCCGCATCTGGCGCGCGCCAGGCGATTGCTGGCGCGCGCGCAGACGCGAAAGAGCTAGCGCGGTTTTTAAGCCGCGGCGCGCTTCCAGAGTTGCTTGGACGCAAGCGCCGCGCCCTCCGACAGTGCCTTGAGCTTCGCCCAGGCGATCAGAGGATGCACACGCCCGCCGAGACCGCAGTCGGTCGAGGCGATGACATTCTCCCGGCCGACGGCCTCGGCGAAGCGGATGATCCGGTCGGCGACGAGTTCCGGATCTTCAATCAAGTTGGTCGAGTGAGTAACGACGCCAGGCAAGATTTTCTTGCCGGGGGGCAACTTGATGTTCTTCCAGATCTTCCACTCATGCTCGTGGCGGGCGTTGGCGGCCTCGAACGAGTAATAGTCGCAGTTCACCGCCAGCATGAGGTCGACCAAGTGCTTCATGGGGATGTCGGTGGTGTGCGGGCCGTGCCAGCTTCCCCAACACAGGTGGAAGCGGATTTTGTCCGGCGGCAGTCCCTTGATCGAGTGATTGAGCGCATCGATCTGCATTTTGGTGTACCGCCGGTAACCTTCGATGCTGGGCTCATTCTTTTGCTGGTCCCAATTTTCACCGATGGCCGGATCGTCAAGCTGAACGGTCAAGCCGGCGTCGATGATCGCCTTGTACTCATCGTGCATGGCATCAGCGCAGGCGTATAACAACTCCTCTTCGGACTTGTAGTACTCGTTCGGCATGCGCGCGCAGCTTGCCGGAGCAATCGCGTTCATCCATGCGCCTTCGGTCGGCAGGCCGGCTGCCTTAAGACCCGCCTTGAAGTTGGCGATGTCGCGCTCGATCACCTTTTGGCCCTTGTAGGTAACGGGGCCTTTGACCACCGGACTGTGCTCGGTCATGAACTGCACCGGCAATCCGCAGCCCGACTGCGGGTCGAGATAGGCATCCACGAATTTGGACATGTCGCGGCGCTCACCCCAGTCGCCGACGACGAAATCCTTGGGCGCCATCGGCGTCTTGGTGTGCGCAGATAGCTTGGTGAACCAAAGCCCCTGGTTGACCACCTCAACTCCGGCGAGCCGCGGGATGATGTACGACCACCAAGCGCCGTAATCGTAGGCCCAGCCGACGGTGTGGCCGAGCTCGCCGTCATTGATGAGATCGACGCCGACGTCCTTCTGCTTTTGAACGACCTCGGCCACGGAATTTTTAAGCTCGCCCTCGAATTCGGCTTCGTCGAATTTCTCGCCGAGGGTTTTCTTCTGGCTCAGTTCGAGAAGCTTCGGCGGGCGCGGCAAGCTCCCCACATGCGTTGTTAGAATCCGATCGGCCATTTGTTCCTCCCAAATATTGATTAGCAGCGCGCTGATGCGCGCCGATTGCAGCAGAACATCGCTGGAGCGCCATTTTTAGCAAAGCGCGCGCGCCGTCGGCAAGGCAGTCGATGCGGCTTTCATAGAAGCGACTAGCGCGGGCAAACCTTTGGGCGCCAAATGGGCAGGGGCCCGCAGCGAACCTTCAGTCGCGCTCGCG
>DATNNI010000455.1:0-3396 GCA_035601915.1 Xanthobacteraceae bacterium | reverse complement strand
GATCGAATCGTTGCGGCCGGCCAAGGATCATTTCGTGGCGAGGCTTTCGGGCATTGCCGATCGCAACGCCGCCGAGCAATTGACTAACAAAAGGCTCTACGTCCCGCGCGAACGGCTGCCGCCGCCGAACGACGCCGATGAGTTTTATCACGCCGATCTCGTCGGCCTTTCCGTCGTCGATCCGGCGGGCAAGGCTCTCGGCGCCGTCGTCGCCGTTCACAACTTCGGCGCCGGTGATTTGATCGAAGTGCGGCTCGATGGCGTGAGCACCACCGAACTCGTGCCGTTCGACACAACGCACGTGCCGGCCGTCGATGTCACCGCTGGGAAGATTGTTGTCGTGCCCTCTCCCCTCGCGGGGAAGAGTTAGGAGGCTCGCATGTGGCCGGCGAGCGTGCTGACCATTTTTCCGGATGTTTTTCCGGGCCCGTTGGGCGCAAGCCTCGCCGGCAAGGCGCTCGCGGCGAGTGTTTGGTCGCTCGACGTGATCGACATCCGCAACTTCGCGACCGACCGGCATCGCACGGTCGACGACACGCCCGCCGGCGGCGGCCCCGGGATGGTCATGAAGCCCGATGTGCTCGGCCGTGCGCTTGATACAGTTGGCGCCGAGGGCCGCCCTCGCCTCTTGCTGTCGCCGCGCGGGACGCCGTTGACGCAAGCGCGGATCGAGACCCTGGCGAGAGAACCCGGCGTCGTCCTCGTTTGCGGCCGGTTTGAAGGGGTCGACGAGCGCGTGATTGCGGCGCGCGGCCTGGAAGAAGTCTCTCTGGGCGATTATGTGCTTTCCGGCGGCGAGATCGCGGCCATGGCGCTCCTGGACGCGTGCGTTCGCCTACTACCTGGCGTCATGGGTCGGGCCGCCTCCGGCGAAGAGGAAAGCTTCAGCCAGGGGTTGCTCGAATATCCGCATTACACCCGGCCGCAGGTTTGGGAAGGCCGGGCGATCCCGGACGTGCTGCTGTCGGGCGATCACGGCAAGATTGCCGCTTGGCGGCACGCCGAAGCCGAGCGGCTGACCCGCGAGCGCCGGCCGGATTTATGGGCGCGTCACGTCAAACCTCTCCCCAATAGGGAGAGGTAAAAAGGGGGGAGCAGGCCGCAGCGGACGGGTCTACGGGAGGGTGACAAAGCCCACGCGGTAGCGTAGAAGCTCGCGCAACCCGCTTAGCTCCGGCTCAAGAACGCGCCCGCAGCGCAGCCGAATGCGCGGCCGTTGGAGAATTGCCATGAACCTGATCAAAGAAATTGAAACCGAGCAGGTGGCGAAGCTCAGCGCCGGCAAGGACATCCCCGATTTCCGTCCGGGCGACACGCTCATCGTTAACGTCAAGATCGTCGAGGGCGAAAGAACGCGCGTGCAGGCCTATGAAGGCGTTTGCATCGGCCGCGCCGGCGCCGGCTTGAACGAGAATTTCACGGTGCGGAAGATTTCCTACGGCGAAGGGGTCGAGCGCGTTTTTCCGCTGTACTCGCCGATGATCGACTCGATCAAGGTTTTGCGCCGCGGCCAGGTGCGCCGCGCCAAGCTTTACTATCTGCGCGGCCGGCGCGGCAAGTCGGCGCGCATTGTCGAGCGGCAGGATCACAGTGGCGCCGCAACCGGGGCGGCGGCCGCCAAGGAGAAAGCGGCGGATTAGTCCATGGCGAAGCCGCGAACTCTCTACGACAAAATCTGGGAAGATCATCTCGTCGACCAAGAGCCGGACGGGACCGCTCTCATCTATATCGACCGGCATCTCGTCCATGAGGTGACGAGCCCACAGGCGTTCGAAGGCTTGCGGCTTTCCGGGCGCAAGGTGCGCGCGCCGGACAAGACGCTCTGCGTGGTCGACCACAACGTGCCGACGACCGACCGGCGGCAGAAAAATCCCGATCCGGAAAGCGAGCAGCAGATCGCGTGTCTCGCCGACAACGCCAAGCTGTTCGGCCTCGAATATTTCGACGAGTTCGATAAGCGCCAGGGCATCGTCCACATTATCGGGCCCGAGCAAGGCTTCACGCTGCCCGGCGTAACGCTGGTTTGCGGCGACAGCCACACCGGCACGCACGGCGCCTTTGGCGCGCTCGCCTACGGCATCGGCACGTCCGAAGTCGAGCACGTGCTGGCGACGCAAACATTGATTCAGAACAAGTCGAAGAACATGCGCGCGGTCGTCGACGGCGTCTTGCCGCCGGGCGTCACCGCCAAGGACATCATCCTCGCCATTATTGGCGAGATCGGCACTGCCGGCGGTACCGGTTACGCGCTGGAATATGCCGGCGAGGCCATCCGGGCGCTGTCGATGGAAGGCCGCATGACGATCTGCAACATGTCGGTCGAGGCCGGCGCCAAAGCCGGATTCATCGCGCCCGACGAAAAAGCTTTCGCCTACCTGAAGGATCGCCCGAAGTCGCCGAAGGGTGCGGCCTGGGACGAAGCGCGGCGCTTTTGGGATACGCTCACCTCCGAAGACGGCGCGCACTTCGATCGCGAGATCAGGCTCGATGCGGCGAAACTGCCGCCGCTCGTGACCTGGGGCACGAGCCCGGAGCAAGTGGTGTCGGTCACCGGCCACGTCCCGCGCCTCGACGAAGTTCCTGAGCACAAACGCGAAGCGGCCGAACGCTCGCTCGATTACATGGGGCTGAAGGGCGGCGAGAAACTCACCGACATCGCGATCGACCGCGTGTTCATCGGTTCGTGCACTAACGGCCGCATCGAGGATTTGCGCGCCGCGGCGCGTGTCATCGCCGACAAGAAGGTCCACGCCAGCGTCAGCGCCATGATCGTCCCCGGCTCCGGCTTGGTGAAGGAGCAAGCCGAGGCCGAAGGCCTCGACAAGGTCTTTCTCACTGCCGGCTTCGAGTGGCGCGAGCCCGGCTGTTCGATGTGTCTCGGCATGAATCCCGACAAGCTTGCACCCGGTCAGCGCTGCGCTTCGACTTCAAACCGCAATTTCGAGGGCCGGCAGGGCTACAAGGGCCGCACGCATCTCGTCTCGCCAGCGATGGCCGCAGCCGCCGCGATCGCGGGACATTTCGTCGATGTCAGAGAGTGGAATTAACACGCTAGCTTAAGTCCCTCAGGCTTTTCGACTACATTCCCGCACGTGAGACGCCTTAGCAGATGGCGCGTTGAGCTTCGCACGCTGTTGCGGCGGCGGCGGGTACAATTGGTGCTGTCCGTCCGGGTGACAATTGCCGCGCTGGCCGCGCTGGCGTTGTCCCAGCTCCTGCACATGCCGTTGCCGTTATGGGCGGTCATCACCGCCCTGATCGTGACGCAGATGAGTGTCGGGCGGTCGCTGAAAGCGTCGTTCGATTATCTGATTGGAACGCTGGGCGGAGCGATCTATGGCGGTGCGGTCGCAGTGCTTATTCCGCACAATAATGAAATCGCATTGCTCGCCGTTC
>DATNNI010000454.1:0-3561 GCA_035601915.1 Xanthobacteraceae bacterium | reverse complement strand
GGCGGCGAAGGCGGCGGCATCCGCCTGCCGCGCTTCGGCGACTGCCGGAGCGGAGCGCGTCAGCAGGCGATTCATGAAACCCATCATCGGCGCGGAAGCTGAGCGGCGTATTGGGGCTGTGCGTCAGGCGCCCGCAGATATTGCGGCACCGGCGGCGAAGCGCCGTCGGCCGAAAGCGCGCCGAGGCGGGCAACCCATGCAATGTCCGGCGCGGCGCGCGACTCGACGGAGACCGGAGCGGCATCGTTTTCCGACAGCGCTGCGGCAATGGTCTGCGCGGCGGAACCGACAAGCCGCGCAGGCGCTGCCGCCGCCGCCTCGACCGCTTCGCGCAACGGTGCCAATCGCGGTTCGCCCTGCCGCCGGCCACCCGGAGCAAAGACCTGAAAATAGACATGATCATGCCGCGCATCGATGGCGGCAATGATGGGAAAACGCCCCTCGGCTTGATGCGGAGCCGCGTACGCTGAAAGTGTGGTGATGCCGACCGCCGGCTTCTCGGCGGCAAGCGCAATGCCGCGCGCCGCCGCTACGCCGACCCGCAATCCGGTGAAACTTCCGGGTCCGGTGGTCACGGCGACCCGGTCAATGCCGCTGAAAGCGGTGACGGCGTCCGCCATCACCCGCTCGACCAGCGGCATCAGCGCCTCGGCGTGGCCGCGCGTCATCTGCAAGCTCTGGCTGGCCAAAATGCGATTCGCATCGCTGTCGAAGACTGCCACGGAGCAGGCCGCCAAGGCGGTGTCGATCGCGAGTACGCGCACGAGCGACTAGGCGGCGAAGATGCGGCTCACACCGGCCGCACTTCGACAACGTCCGGGATGAAGTGGCGCAGCAAATTCTGAATGCCGTGCCGGAGCGTCGCCGTGGAAGAAGGACAGCCCGAACAGGCGCCCTTCATGTTGAGATAAACGATGCCGTCCTTGAAGCCGCGGAAGGTGATGTCGCCGCCGTCATTGGCGACCGCCGGCCGCACCCGGGTGTCGATCAGCTCTTTGATGGTGGCGACGGTTTCCGCATCGGCTGAATCGAAAAATTCGTCACCGCTCTCGTCTTCGCCGGCAGAGGCGTTGAGCAGCGGCGCACCGGACATGTAGTGCTCCATAATGGCGCCGAGGATCATCGGCTTGAGCTGGGGCCATTCGGATTCGCCCTTGGTCACGGCGATAAAGTCGGAACCAAAGAAGACGCCGCTGACACCGGCGACGTCAAACAGCCGTTGGGCAAGTGGCGATTGGGCGGCTTCATCGCGGCCGCGCAAGTCCAGGGTTCCGGATTCGAGCACTACCCGTCCGGGCAGGAACTTCATGGTTGCGGGGTTCGGCGTGGCTTCGGTCTGGATGAACATCGGACTCTCCATCGGCCGGGCGGTTTCAGCCGGGCCGTGTCGCATCTCTTAATTCACTCTACTACATGGCAAATTTGCTTGGAAGTTCAAGGCGGGTTTCGTAAGGCCAAGCCTCCATGCGAGGCAGCGTAGCGTAGCACTAGGCCAGTGAACGATGCCGAACAAGCGGGGTCTCGCCGTCACGAGAGGGCGTCAATTTCCCGGTCGGAGAGGTGGCCGGGCACGAGGGCGACGGGAATGGGATAATCGCCCGCGGCGCGGCCGATAGTGGTGACAAGCGGGCCGGGGCCTTCGGCACTGGTGCAGGCGCCGAGGACGAGAATGAAAATGTCTTCGTCCTGGTCGATCAGTTTCAGGATTTCCTCGGCCTTTTCGCCCTCGCGCAGGGCCTGTTCGGCGGCGATGCCGGCTATGCTTTTGACACGGGCCGCATATTTGGTGAGCTCGGCGCTCGCTTCTTCGTGGGCTTCGGCGCGCATGATATCGGCGACGCCGAGCCATTGCTGGCCCTGGTCAAGGGTTTCCACCACGCGCAGCATGACCACGTTGCCGCCGATGCGCGCGGCGCGGCGGCTGGCAAAATACACCGCGCGATCGCATTCCTCGGTGTCGTCGACGACGACCAGAAGCTTCGGTGTATGCCCGGGTTCGTAGCTGCGGCGCTGGCTCGACATCGAGTGGTCCGATTCTCACATTCGCATCCCGTTTCGGCAGGCTATCGTGCGAATGTTAGAATCAAAAGGACCACTAGAAAAAATATTAAGTCCTGGTGGAGCTTTGGATTTGACATTTGCTTCCGGAACTCGCGGCCGGATTGGCAGCGAATGTCAAATCCGCTCCACTAGCTCTCTCCCGGCTCGAGCAACACAACGCCACGAAACGTCATGCTGCCACGGCCGGCCGTGGCCCGACAAGCCGAGCGAAAACCAGCGGTCCGATTCCGACATCCTAGGAGCGCACCAAGCCGACGATATCCTTGACCGCTTTCATGGTTTCGCCGGCGATGTTGCGCGCCCGTGCCGAACCGTCGGCGAGCACCGCGTCGATGGCCGCCGGGTCGCGCAGTAAGCGCTTCATCTCGCCGGCGATCGGGCTGAGTTTGGTGACCGCGAGCTCGGTAAGCGATGCTTTGAAGGCCGAAAACTGCGCGCCGCCGAAATCCTTGAGGACGCCGGCGCGCGTTGTTCCCGCAAGCGCCGCATAAATGCCAACGAGATTGTCGGCTTCCGGCCGCGCCGCGAGCGCCTTCTCCTCGCTCGGCAGCGGTTCCGGGTCGGTTTTGGCGCGCTTGATCTTGAGTGCGATCGCGTCGGCATCGTCGGTGAGATTGATGCGCGATTGATCCGAGGCATCCGACTTGGACATTTTCTTCGAACCATCGCGCAGCGACATGACGCGCGTCGCTTCTCCGGTAATCACCGGCTCGGGCAGCGGAAAAAACGCATCGCCCAATCCGTGGGCGCGGATCGAGTGGCCGAAGTCGTTGTTGAATTTCTGTGCAATGTCGCGCGCCAATTCGAGATGCTGCTTCTGGTCCTCGCCGACCGGCACCCGGGTGGCGCGGTAAACCAGAATGTCGGCCGCCATCAGCGTCGGATAGACGTAGAGTCCGACCGAAGCGTTTTCGCGGTCCTTGCCCGCCTTCTCCTTGAATTGCGTCATCCGGTTGAGCCACCCGAGCCAAGCAACACAATTTAACACCCAGGCAAGCTCGGCGTGCTCAGCCACCTGGCTTTGGTTGAACACGATGTGCTTTTTCGGATCGATGCCGCAGGCGATGAAGGCCGCGGTGACCTCGCGGATCGCCTTGGGCAGTTCGGTGGGATCCTGCCACACGGTAATGGCATGCAGATCGACCACGCAATAGATGCAGTCGTAGCGATCCTGCAGCTCGACAAAGCGCTTGATGGCGCCGAGATAGTTGCCGAGATGCAGATTGCCGGTGGGCTGCACGCCGGAAAACACCAGTTCCTGAAACGCCAAAGCGATCTCCCGCGAAAGCGAGCGTCCCATGCCACGGCGGGATGTGACTGTGCAAGGCCGATGACCGAAACCGCGCGCCAGCTAGCGTGTTACAATGAGGGGCAGGGGCCGTATCCTACGGCTGGGACAAGCCCGTGCTTGAACAGGAGCGTTCGTGGAGCGCAGACTGGCCGCGATCCTAGCCGCCGACGCGGTCGGCTACAGCGGGATGATGCGCGAGAACGAGGCGA
>DATNNI010000453.1:0-7103 GCA_035601915.1 Xanthobacteraceae bacterium | reverse complement strand
AGCCCGCTTCCAGCATTGCGTACAAGCCGGCCGGCGCCGCTCGCCGACCGGTCGCCCTCGGCGACGACGACGCGAATCGTGCCATTTGGAGAAACGGCGCCACCGGCGCGATAGTTTTGTTCATTGGACTGAACTTGGCCGCCGACGATGCGCAGCGAATAGCGCAACGACGCTCCGCAATCGCCCTGCCGCGTATGGATGACGACGCTCCAATTGCCGTCGAATGCGCTCGGGCGCGCGAGAGGAGCGGACATGGCCGCACCGCTTGCTGCGGCAGAGCCGGCGATCAGCGCAACAAAAACTGAACGCAAAATGGACGTTTTCATTTTAGTTTGCTCCGGTTTTCTCAATGTGACTGGATGGCGACTTTGGTGCACCGCTCGGGTAGGGCGGAGGTTCTGAGCCAAACGCATTCTCGCCTTTGCCTTGTTCGAATCCGACCTGGAACAACGCACTCATGTATTTCGGATCGAACGAGCCCTGGCTCGGCATGTCGAAGCTTGGCGGAATGCTCGCAACATTGAACGGCACGTTGCTGCGCTTGGCGACCGCGAAACTGAGCGTCAGCATCAATCGGGTGTCGACTTTGACCGCGGCGCCGACCGCTTGCGTCAGAATCGAAGGCGCGAAGCGGTCGACAACCTTGAAATCGCGCTCAAGCCCGGTGTTCACGACAACATAGAGCGCCGTCGCCGGCAGACGATAATCGCTGGTGGTCGCCATGAACGAGTGAGGGGCGACGAAGAACTGGCCGCCTAACCCGCCGTCGGCGTGCATCTCGGCAAACCGCTTGCCGTCCGCTTCCACGCCGATCAGTACGGGCGGAAATCCGCCGGGCACCGACGCCGAGGCCAGCAGGACCTGGACGAACAGTTTGCGTGCATCGTCGCCGCCATGCGCCGCGATCGCGCCCATGTTCCAGACGACAAAGCGCTCGGCGTCAAGATTGGTGGTGACGACGAACAGGCGCCGGCCGGCGCGATCGGCGGCGGCGATATCGGTCATCAGCTCCGGCGTTATTTCCTTGGCGATGAAATCCCGCAGCGGCCAGGAACTGACAAAGCTTTCGCCGGTCGATCCGCCGGCTTCAAAAATATCGGCGGGCGTTACGGTGGTGTAAGCTTTCTTCAGCGCTTCATCATATCGGCCGCCGGCAAAAATAAAGGGCGCCATCAGCGCGCCAGTGGAAACACCCGTCACCACCGCGAAGTCGGGGCGCTTGCCCGCCGCGGAGAGCCCGACGAGCAGGCCCGCGCCAAAAGCGCCATCTTCGCCGCCACTGGAGAGGGCGAGCCAGGGCCCCGGCTCGGCCGGCAACGCGTTCTTGAAATCCGCGGCCGAGTCCGCCCAAAACCGCGCATTGGGTATGCCCGGAATTGTCGCCACGGCGTCTTCGGCCGCGGTGAAGGGGGTGCGCGGCGGCAGCTGGGATTGCGCCGAGGAACTCGGCGATTGAGGCTTAATGCTGTTTTTGCCGGCGGGGTGTTTGGCTTGCGCTTCGGCGACGAGGAATGGCCGCGGATTTTGCCGTTCCCGGTGATTTGCCGCCCATTCGTCAGACCAGGCCGCCGAGACGAAAATGGCCGAAAAAACGGCAGCACCGGCGCAAACACCCCATCGCTTATGCAGCAGCGTCATGGCGGTTGGTGTTCCTCGATTTGCGGGACAGCTCAAGCCCGTCGGTGACGGCAACCGCATGCGGGGTTACGATTCGGAGGGAGATAAGGCGGCAGCAGACAGAGTTCAATCCAATCCGGAACTTGTACGCCGTATTAGGAAAAAATCCGCTAAACGCCCCAAATTCCTGCAATCCTAAGTATGCCGTTCGGCCACAAATCGTGCTCCCTCGATGAGAATTTCGGCTGTTTTGCCAAACGGCGCCAGTGCGTCTTCGGCTTCGGCGACCAGCTCCTTTAATCGCGCCCTCGCGCCGGGTGCGCCAAGCATGCCGACAATGGTCGCCTTGCCGGCCACGGCGTCCTTGCCGGTCTGTTTGCCGACCAGCGCTGGGTCGCCTTCGAGGTCAAGAAGATCGTCGGCAATCTGAAAAGCCTGGCCGACCGCCGATCCGTAGCGGTCGAGTGCTTTGCGCTGCGCCGCATTTGCCGAGCCGAGGATTCCTCCGGCGCTGCAGGCGAAACGCAACAATGCACCGGTCTTCATCGCCTGCAACGTCCGAACGCTGCTCTCGTCGAGCTTGAGCGGCACGTTGCCGGCGAAGCGGCCTTCGGCCTGGAGGTCGAGCATCTGCCCGCCTACCATTCCGCCAAGGCCCGCGGCGCGCGCAAGCGAACCGACGAGGTCGATCCGCACCGCGGCGTCCGGATGCATCTCGATACGGGAAAGGATATCGAATGCAAGTGTGAGCAGTCCGTCGCCGGCAAGAATGGCCGTCGCTTCATCGAATGCTTTATGCGCGGTCGGCTGCCCGCGCCGCAAATCATCGTTGTCCATGGCCGGTAGATCGTCATGCACCAAAGAGTAGCAATGCACGCATTCCAGCGCCGCACCGGCCATCAGCGCGCGGCACCGCGGGACCGCGAACAAAGCCGCGCTTTCTACAACAAGGAACGGCCGGAATCTTTTTCCGCCGCCGAGGCTCGAATACCGCATGGCTTCGATCAGGCGCGCTGGCCGGCTCAGTTCGCCTTCCACGGGGGCCGCGGAAAGGAGCTTCTCAAGCACGCTCTCGATCTCCTTGGCGGCGGTATCGAGACGCTGAAGAAACACGTTTTGGCTGCTACTCATTGTTGTCTTATCGGCTTTGCACCGTCCACAATTAATCCGATCTCACTTTATAATGAACCCGGAACTGCGGGCGGCAGGCCGGTTCCATGGGGGTTGATCGTTAACGAATGCCCCATCAAGCCGCTTGAGGACTATCTGTGGCCAACGATCTGTTAGCGTCAATGGTGGTGGCGATCTGGGTCTACCTTCTGATTGGACGTGGAGGCTTTTGGCTCGGCCGCGAGCGCGATGATGCCACCGGGACGGAGGACGGACCGTGGCCGGCGATTGTCGCCGTCATACCGGCCCGCGATGAGGCCGAAAGCGTAGGCAGAACCATAACCTCGCTGCTGCAACAAGATTATCCCGGCAAGTTTTCCATACTTCTTGTCGACGACCAGAGCCGCGATGGGACCGCGGAAGTCGCGCGCGCGGCCGCCGCGTCGCTTGGCGAGGCCGCCCGGTTGACGGTGGTGTCCGGGCGGCAGTTGCCGTCAGGTTGGACCGGTAAGCTCTGGGCACAGCAACAAGGGGTCGAGGCGGCTTTAGCGTTTTCGCCCCCGCCGGATTGTTTGCTGCTGACGGATGCGGATATCGTCTACACACCGCAGGCGCTCAAAGCACTCACAATGCGTGCGCGGCGGGGCGGCTATGTGCTGACTTCGCTGATGGCGAAACTTCGCTGCACAACGCTTGTCGAGCGTTTTTTCATTCCGGCCTTTATTTTCTTTTTTCGGATGCTTTATCCGTTCGCCTGGGCGAACGATCCGCGCCGCGCCACAGCGGCCGCCGCCGGCGGCTGCATGCTCGTGCGCCGCGACGCGCTTGTGCAAGCCGGCGGAATGGCCACGATCCGCGATGCGCTTATCGACGACTGCGCGCTGGCAAAAAAGCTGAAGGCGCACGGTCCTATCTGGATCGGGCTGACGCAGAACGTGTCCAGCATACGCGGCTATCCGGCGCTCGCCGACATTCGTCATATGGTCTCGCGCACCGCTTACGCGCAATTGCGCTATTCGCCGCTTGTGCTTGCGGGCACGGTCATCGGCTTGGCGCTAACCTTTGTCGCGCCGGTCGTTTTGGCCTTGTTCGCGGCGGGCGCCGCCAGGTTCCTCGGGATAGCCGCGTGGCTGCTGATGGCGTTGGCGCTTCAGCCAACGCTTCGTTTCTATCGGGTTTCGCCGCTGTGGGGCGTAGCGTTACCGGCAATTGCCGCAATCTATATGGCCTTCACGGTTGATTCCGCCTATCAGCATTGGCGCGGGCGCGGCGGGATGTGGAAAGGCCGCGCCCAAGGCGATCTGCGAGGCAAGGTTTCGGAATCGCGATGAACGAAGCAAAGACCGCCGATGCCGCCGATTGGCGCTCCGGGAAGGGACACCGGGACGAGAACTTTCCGGTAGCTTCTTTTCTTATTCATCCGCGTTACCGCGCGCCGATCCTCGCATTCTACAATTTCGTCCGCACTGCCGACGACATCGCCGACCATCCCTCGCTTGCGCCTGAGCAAAAACTCGCTTTGCTTGATCGTCTCGGCGGCGGCCTGACCGGCGAAAACGACGCCGACGCCCCCGCTGTCCGCCTGCGCGCGGAGCTTACTGCGCGCGGCCTGTCGCCGCGACACCCGCAAGATTTGCTCACGGCGTTCATGATGGACGTGACCAAGCTGCGCTACATAGATTGGAACGACCTTCTGCATTACTGCTCTTATTCGGCTATGCCGGTCGGCCGTTTCGTGCTCGACGTTCATGGCGAGAGCCACAGCACTTGGCCGGCGAATGACGCCTTATGCGCCGCGTTGCAGATCATCAATCATTTGCAGGACTGCAAGGACGATTACCGCGATCTCGACCGCGTCTACATTCCACTCGACACATTGGCCGCGCACGGCGCTGGTGTCGAAGCGCTGGGTGAGCCGCATGCGTCGCCGGCGCTTCTCGCCGCGCTCCACGAACTGGCCGGGCGCACCGACAAGCTTCTCGCCGATAGCGACGTCTTTCCGCTTCTGATCAGTGACCGCCGACTGGGGCTGGAAGTGTCGGTGATCAATGCGCTGGCGCACCGGCTGACGCGAATTCTCAAGACGCACGATCCGCTCAGCGATCGCGTGCACCTGTCCATGCCGGCCGTCGCCGGCGTGACGGTCATCGGCATTCTCGGCGGTGCGTTCCGCCGGCTGAGCCGACGCTCTTCCGCTACCGCGCATACGCCGCGGGGTGCGTAAGTGACGACGTCAAGTCCGGCGGCCGAGCGCGCCTCACGCAGCTCATTTTATCTCGGCATGCGCATTTTGCCGCTGGCGCAGCGCGAGGCCATGTTTGAAATCTATTCGTTTTGCCGCGCCGTTGACGACATCGCCGACGATCCCGGTCCACGCGAGGCGCGCCGCGCTCAGTTGGCGCAATGGCGCGCCGATATCGACGCGCTGTACCGCGGCGCGGCGCCACCGCAGCTCGCCGGGCTGGCCGCTGCCGTCGGCACGTTTGCGCTTGAGCGCGAAGACTTCATCGCCGTTATTGACGGCATGGAGATGGACGTCGTCGCCGACATCCGGGCGCCGGATCGGCAGACGCTCGAGCTTTATTGCGACCGGGTCGCGTGTGCGGTCGGCCGGCTTTCGGTGCGGGTGTTCGGCATGCCGGCCGATAGCGGCCGGGCGCTGGCGCATCATCTCGGTAGCGCGCTTCAGCTCACCAATATCTTGCGTGACCTCGACGAGGATGCGTCGCTGGGCCGGCTTTATTTGCCGCGCGAGGTGTTGCAAACGCGCGGGATCATGGCGACCGATCCGGGCGAAGTGCTGGCGCATCCGGCGATCGGCACGGCCTGCGCCGACATCGTCGAGTTTGCCGGTCGGCACTTTGCCGAAGCGGACGCGATCATGGCACGCTGTCCGCGACGGATGGTGCGGGCCCCGCGCATCATGGGCCGGGCTTACCAGGTGATCCTCGATGCCTTGGTGGCCCGCGGCTTCACTGCACCGCGTGCGCCCATTCGCTTGCCGCGCCTGAAACTTCTGGGAATCGTATTGCGCAATCTCTTCTGAAACGATGACCGGGACAGTTCATATTATCGGCGCCGGCCTTGGCGGCCTTTCGGCCGCGGTGCGGCTCGCGCCGCTTGGGCGCCGCAAGGTGGTCATCCACGAGGCGACCGCGTTCGCCGGCGGCCGCTGCCGTTCCTACCATGACGCCGCGATCGGCATGACCATCGACAATGGCAACCACCTTTTGCTCTCCGGCAATGGCGCCGCTCTGACTTATTTGCGCGACCTCGGCGCTGAGCACAGGCTGATCGGGCCGCAGCATGCGGAATTTCCTTTTGTTGATCTTCACAGCGGCGAGCGCTGGACGCTTAAATTCAACGACGGACCTTTGCCGCTCTGGATTTTCGACCGAAATCGGCGGGTGCCGGGAACGGGGCCGCTGGATTATCTGTCGCTGGCGCGTCTCCTGTGGGCGCGCGAAGGGCAAAGCGTCGGCGAGGTGATCTCCTGTAAGGGATTGCTTTATCAGCGGCTGGTCGAGCCGCTGATCCTCGCCGCTTTGAATATCGATCCGCCGCAAGGCTCGGCGCGGCTCGCCGCCGCGATCGTGCGCGAAACACTTGCCGTCGGAGGTCGGGCCTGCCGCCCGCTTATCGCTCGCGAAGGTCTCGGCCCGACGCTGGTCGAGCCGGCGCTCGCGTTTCTCAAACAGCACGGGGTGACGCTTCACATGGAGCACCAGCTCCGGGCGCTCGCCTTTGCCGGCGGCCGCGTCGAAACGCTCGACTTCGGCGCCGAGACGATCGCGCTTGGCGCCGATGACGCTGTCATTCTCGCCGTCCCGCCCTATGCAGCCGCGATGCTGGTGCGCGGTCTCGACGTTCCAAACGAGTTCCGCGCCATCGTTAACGCGCATTTTCGCATTGCGCCGCCGGCCGATTTGCCGCCGATCCTCGGCGTTCTCAACGCGACCACACAATGGCTTTTCAGTTTTCCGGGCCGCGTCTCCGTCACCATCAGCGCCGGCGATCGGCTCATTGACAGCCCACGCGAGGAACTCGCCGCCACGATCTGGAGCGAGGTGGCGCGCGTCACCGGCTTGCCGGCGGCGCTTCCGCCATGGCAAATCGTGCGCGAGCGGCGCGCCACGTTTGCGGCAACGCCGGCGCAAGACGCCAAGCGTCCGCGCGCCGCAACCAATTGGCCCAATTTGTTCCTCGCCGGCGATTGGACAGATACCGGGCTGCCCGCTACCATCGAGGGTGCGATCCGATCAGGCAATCGCGCCGCTCAGATGATCGCTCAGCTGCCATGACCGAAGCCGTCCTCGACCGCAAGACTGAACTCGCGACCGAGGTTGTGTTGGCGCGCACGCTCCTTGAAGACGTGG
>DATNNI010000452.1:0-3972 GCA_035601915.1 Xanthobacteraceae bacterium | reverse complement strand
ACGAGGATAGATCGCAGTCATGGCATCCTTCCCCGCGCTTGGGGACAACAATTATCTTTAGCGCGGGACCGTATAGCGGGTTGCGTGGCTGCCGACGAGAGTTCTTGAGCGGATCGAAGCGCCGGTCGCCAGCAGCGCCTCGGCGATCCTCCCGATACCGTCGCGCGCAACCGAGATCAGAAGGGCGCCGCCGTCGAAGGCACGATCGGGAACAGCGATGGCGTCGGCTATTCCGGCAAGCCTGTCGACCGCGTTTGCGGTCCATCCCGACACCCGGACGCTCCATACTTCGGTTTCAGTGACCATGGCGTCGGCCGGCACTCGAGAGATAACGAATACCGGCAACCCGGCCGGATGATCGGCGCGCTCGACGAAGGGCAACCGGGCAATGATTTTTGGCGCGGTCTCGAATTCGAGCGCGGTCCACCACGGGCCGGCCCCGGCTACGGCGAAAGCCGGCACGAGGCCAAGATCGCCGCGCGATGCGGTCACGGCTTGAACTACGCCTGCGGCTCCGATGTGTGGCTCGAATGGGACCGTGAAGCCAAAATGGAAGCGCGCGGAGTCGCGCATAAGGGCGTCGCCGGCCGACAGGTCGGCATGTATTGAAAACGGCGCCTGTACATAAGTGAAAGTCGAGATGATGACGCGCCAGATGCTTTCGACGGTGTCGAGCGGCAGACTGCCATGATGGCGCTCGACAAGCCGGCGCATCATGTCGGCTTCCCGCGCTGGCCGGAAAGCCGAACCGGTCTCTTGGCTTTTCTTTACCGCGATCAATTCGTCGATGATCTGACCTCGTTCGATGAGCAGCGCGTGCATCGTCTCGTCGATGCGGTCGATTTCTCGGCGCAAATCGGCGAGCGAAGGGGTCTTCTGGTGCGTCGCTTTTGCCATGCTAGTGGTCCGATTCTGACATTCGCATCCCCGTTCCGGCCGTTCTTGTGCGAATGTTAGAATCAAAGGACCACTAGCAAATATTACTCCTAGTGGAGCTTTGGATTTGACATTCGCTTCAGGAACTAGCGGATTGGTGGCTAGCGAATGTCAAATCCGCTCCACTGGATCCTGGGGTCGGCACGATTGATAGTGCCGTTATCCGCGAAATCAAAGAAAACATTGACACGGCCGGGCAGGGGCCTATTTACCGCGGTTTGACGCTGGTCAGGCGCCTCTTAAGGCGCCGGAAAGGCGTATCCGGGAAGTTATTCGGCATGGCCGAGGCTAGCGCGACGCTTGATTTCGCCGACCGCCGGCGTGAAGCGGACCAACCGCATTCGCTGGTGGTCCGCTTTCCGGCGAGTAACCCGCTTCGGCTCGATTGCGGCGTCGATCTCGGGCCTTTGCAGATTGCTTATCAGACCTACGGCGCGCTGAATGCCGAGCGCAGTAACGCCGTCCTGGTCTGTCACGCGCTCACCGGCGATCAGCACGTGGTCAACGATCACCCGGTGACGGGCAAACCGGGCTGGTGGGAAACGATGGTGGGGCCGGGACGCCCGATTGATACCACGCGTTATTTCGTTATCTGTCCCAACGTGGTCGGCGGCTGCATGGGCAGCTCCGGTCCGGCGTCAACCAATCCAGCGAGCGGCGTGCCGTGGGGCCTCGACTTTCCGGTCATCACGGTGCGCGACATGGTGCGCGCCCAGGCGATGCTCTTGGATCATATCGGCATCGAGTCGCTGTTTGCGGTTGCGGGCGGCTCGATGGGTGGCATGCAGGTACTGCAATGGGCCGCGAGCTATCCGGCGCGGGTATTCGCCGCCCTGCCGATCGCTGCATCGACGCGGCACACGGCTCAGAACATCGCCTTCCACGAGGTCGGACGCCAGGCGGTCATGGCCGATCCCGACTGGCGCGGTGGTCGCTATTTCGCCGAAGGCACCGACCCGCGCCGCGGGCTCGCGGTGGCGCGGATGGCCGCGCACATCACTTATTTGTCCGACGCGGCAATGCACCGAAAATTCGGCCGGCGTTTTCAGGATCGCGACAATCCAACCTTCTCGTTCGATGCCGACTTCCAGGTGGAGTCGTATCTGCGGCACCAGGGCATCGCCTTCGTTGAACGCTTCGATGCCAACTCCTACCTTTATTTGACGCGCGCCATGGATTATTTTGATCTCGCCGGCGATTATAACGGCGTCGCGGCCAATGCGTTTCGCGCGACGCCTACGCGCTTTTGCGTCATTTCGTTCACGAGCGATTGGCTGTTCCCCACTTCGGAATCCCGCGCCGTCGTGCACGCGCTCAATGCCGCGGGTGCGCGCGTGTCGTTCGCGGAAATCACGACCGATAAAGGACACGACGCTTTCCTGCTCGAGGAGCCCGAATTGTTCACCACCGTCCGAGGCTTTCTCGATGGTGCAGCCGCAGCGCGCGGACTACAGCCGGCCGCGAGGTGAGCATGCTCACGCGGATAAAACAGGACCTCACCATGGCGGAAGCCGCGCGCAGCCCGGGTGGCGCGCGCATCGATCTCCTTGTCGTTGCAGATATGGTGGAGCCCGGCGCGCGCGTCCTCGACGTCGGCTGCGGCGACGGCGAGCTGTTACGCCTGTTGGAGACGCGCGGGGTCGACGGCCGCGGTATTGAGTTGTCGCGCGAAGGCGTGAACGAATGCGTCGCCAAGGGCCTTGCGGTCGTGCAGGGCGACGCCGACACCGACCTTGAGAATTACCCCGACGATGGTTTTGATTTCGTCATCCTGTCGCAGACGCTGCAAGCCACTCGGCGCCCGCGCGTCGTGCTCGAGCATATGTTGCGCATCGGCCGCCATGCCATCGTGTCGTTTCCCAATTTCGGGCATTGGCGGATAAGGATGCAGATCGGACTGGGGGGTCACATGCCGCATACCGACAATCTGCCCTATGCGTGGTACGAAACGCCCAACATCCATTTCTGCAGCATCAAGGATTTCCGCCAGCTTTGTCAGGTCTCCGGCGCCAAGATCGAGGCGGCCGTGGTGCTCAACGCCTGGGGACGGCGCATGCGGCTTAAAATGCCGTGGTGGTTCTGGAATCTGTTCAGCGAGCAGGCGGTGTTCCTGCTGAGCCGCAGAGGCTAAAGGGGACGCCGCTTCCTCGTCTTCCGATTTTGCCGCGGCGTTTCCGCCGGTATAACAGGCGGCGCGGGCCCGTAGCTCAATGGTTAGAGCCAGCGGCTCATAACCGCTTGGTTGGAGGTTCGAGTCCTCCCGTGCCCACCATGAAATTACTTGGTTTTCCGCCGCGTGGCCGTCGCGTTTTCTTCTTTGACCAATGGAATGACCAAAGAAACGTTCTGCGATTGTTTCGTGGTAATCGCCTGGGCGGCGCCGCGCATGTAGTCGGGGTGATGATGGCCGTAATGCCGCTCGATCATCTCGGCCGACATGCCGAGGTAACCGGCGGCTTGCCAGATCGGCACACCCCGCTGCATCAGCCACGTCGCCGCCGTGTGCCGCAGGGTATGAGGCGTAACCTTGCCCCACAGCCCTGCAAGCTGCACAGCATGCTTGAACCCATTCTTTACCGACTTAACCGGGGCATTATGCCATTCAACAAAATGGCTCGTGATGACGCCTCGTCTGACCCAACGTCGCATGTGAGCTAGAAGCCGTGGCGGCACTGGCGATGGTGTCTGCCGTTTGTTTGTGGCGCGACGGCCAATGGCGAGACGGTAATAGATGCCCTGATCGAGGTCGACAAATGAATGACCAAGATCGCGATATGGCGATGCCGATGCAATCGCGCTCGCGCGTGTGCCGGTATACAGGCCGATCAAAATAAATCGGGCCAGGTGTCGCAGCGGCCGTTTCTCTGTTTCGATCGGCTCGCCGCGGTTGCGGCCGCGGTGCAGGGTCTGGGTTTCGCGGTATCGCCAGCACGCCCAAATGAGCTTTGCGGCCTCGTCGCGGGTCAGCCACCGGTCCCGCGGCGGTCCCTTTGCAGGCAGGGTGACGCGAACTAGACCATAGTGCAGGTTTTCCTT
>DATNNI010000451.1:0-2195 GCA_035601915.1 Xanthobacteraceae bacterium | reverse complement strand
AGCGAGCGGCGCTTGCCGTCGCCATTGTCGTAGCCGACCCAGACCGCCACGGTGACGTCATTGGTGAAGCCGACGAACCAGCCGTCGACCGCATCTTCCGTCGTGCCGGTCTTGCCGGCAACGTAGGGCGAGAGCGCACCGATGGCGCGCGCGGTGCCCCGCGCGACCACGCCCTGCAGCATGGTTTTGAGCTGATAGAACGACGTGCGGTCGGCAGCGCCGATAAATGGCAGCGGCGTCTTCGGATATTCATAAACCGTGTGGCCGCCGACTTCGATCGAGTCGATGCCGTGGGGCTGCGGCCGCGCGCCCTCGTTGGCGACCGCGGCGTAAAACGCCGCGAGGTCGATCATGTGCACCGGCTGCGCGCCGAGCACGAACGGATAATAACGGATGCAGTCGGTGTAGATTTTCGCCGCGACCGCGGTGGCGCAAACATCGTCGAGGCTTTGCACTGGATCGCGGTTGATCCCGCCCTGGAGCAGATGCGCGGTGACCATGTTGACGGAGTTCTCTAATCCCCGCCGCATGGTGTAAAGGCCGCCCGCACTGTTGTCGGCGTTGCGCGGCGACCAAAAATCTTCCGGCCGCGCAAAGCCGCCCTGCTCGCGGGCGATGACGTAGCGGCCGCCGGCCCCGATCGGCGGCAGCGTCAGCGGCTCGTCCGATACCAGCGTGTTCGGTTGCAAACCTTTTTCCAGCGCCGTGAGATAGGTCAGCGGCTTCATCGCCGAACCCGGCTGACGCTCGGTTTGCACGGCGCGGTTCAGTTGGCTCAGCGGATAGGAGAAGCTCCCCGCCATGGCGAGAATACGCCCGGTCTTGTTTTCGATGACGAGCGCCGCGCCTTGCACGCCCGGCCGCACCCGCAATTGCGCTTGACCGCCCAGGCTTTTGCCCTTTGCCGGCTTGGTGTCGACGACGTGAACGTAAATGACGTCGTAGAGGCTGAGCTTCCGCCCAATCTGCCCGAACGCGCCAGTGAGCGGCATGACGTGGCCATCGGCAAGCCCAACCTTAATAAGCCCATCGCCGCGCTTGCCGCCGCCTTTGTCCAGCACCACGGCGGCATCCCAATGGACGTCGTAAAGCGGGAGATGGAGCGCCGTCAGAGCCTGCTGCCAGGCCGGCATGGTGCTGGCCGGCGAAGCTGAAGCGGGCGACACCGAAGCCGGCGGCGCACCTGCAGGTGGCGAACCTGAAGAAGGCGCGGCGCTTTGCCGTCCCGCGCCAAGCTTTTGCACGGCGTCAGCGATATTGGCTTCGGCGCCGCGGAATTGCGCCCGCCCGGCAGATAATTCGTATTGGGCCAACCCTTCCTGCAACGCGACCTCGGCCTCACGTTGCAGCGTCGCGTCGATGGTGGAGTGCACCGTGTAGGGTTCGGCCGTCAGATTGGCGACGCCATCGGTTTTCGCTTCGCGCCCGAGATAGTCGATAAAATGGAAGCCGCTGTCGCGATGCGGCCGCTCGAATGCGGCAAGCCTAGGCGGATTCACCAGCGCCTGGTCCTTCTGTTCGGCGGTGATGACGCCGTCCTCCTGCATCCGGCCGAGCACGTAGGTCAGCCGCTCATTGGCCCGATCAGGATGACGATCCGGATTGAAATAGCTTGGTCCCTTGAGCAAACCCGCAAGCAACGCGCCCTCGCCCAGCGATAGATTTTTCGCCGGCTTGCCGAAATAACTGCGCGCCGCCATCTCGACCCCCCAGGAGCCGCGGCCGAGATAGGCGGAGTTGAGGTAGAGCTCGAGGATTTCCTGCTTGCTCAGCGTCGTTTCGACCCGCGAGGCCACGATCATTTCGCGGATTTTGCGCTCGTAAGTCACGTCGTCGCCGACCAGGAGATTTTTGACGACTTGCTGGGTAATGGTGGAGCCGCCTTGCGGGCGGCCGGGGCCGCCCAGGTTGCCAATGAAGGCGCGGATGATGCCGCGCTCGTCCACGCCGTGATGCTGGAAGAACCGCCGGTCCTCGGCGGCGACGAAGGCTTTCTGCACGTTGTCGGGAATGTCGGCGAGCGAGACCCAAACGCGCCGGTTGCTGGGAGCGAATAGCTCGGCGAATTTTGCCCCCTTGCCGTCGAGCACAACGCTCATGCTCGGCAGCTTCCTTCCCTTAAGCGGCGTTTGATCGGGCAGATCGGTCGCCGCGCCGTTGAAGAATTCGATCACCTGCCCCAGGTCGACGACCGG
>DATNNI010000450.1:0-2357 GCA_035601915.1 Xanthobacteraceae bacterium | reverse complement strand
CCCACTTTTCGGGATCATGCTCAGTGTTTCTGCTCGTCCAAGCGCGCCAGCAATTCCCGAATCTGCGAGGGGATTTCCTCGAGCGGCGCGTAATATTGCGCCAGCGATTTTGTCAGCGAGAGCCGAAGCGTCTGATGGAAGTCGCTCGGCAACGTCGCGGCGTATGCCGCGTTGGCGCGAAACTTTTCTCCGTTGTCGCCCTGCGCCACGGCGTTTCGCCCCTCAATGTGATGATATTTAGAAGTTGAACGATCGACCGCGGCAAAGCGTTCCGTGCGTTCGCCGCGGCGCATGCGAAACCCTTCTCCCCGCGCGCGGGGAGAAGGTGGCGAGCAGCCCTTGCCGCGAGCCAGATGAGGGGGCATTTCCGAGCGCGCAGACTCGCGGCCAAGCCCCCTCACCCGATTTGCATCGCTGTGCTCGCAAATCGACCTCTCCCCGCACGCGGGGCGAGGTGAAACCGCGAAGCGGCGAGCCCGGCAATGACGCGAGCTTAGCTGTTCCAGCCGAAGGCGATTTTGTCGAGCACGCGGGTGCCGAACTTCTCCGACGAGCGCGCCACCGTCTTGCCGCTGAGCGCGCGGTAGAACTCGACCGCGGTGTCGTTTTCCGATAGCGCCCACACGATCAGCGACTTCAGTCCGCTCTGCGCGAGATCGCGGCGCGCGGCGGTGAACAAGCGGCGGCCGAAACCGAGCCCCTGATATTCCGGCCGCAAATACAGTTCGTAGATTTCGCCGTCGTAATGCAGGCTGCGCGCGCGGTTGCGGCCGTAATTGGCGTAGCCGGCGACCTTGTCGCCGAACTGCAACAGCGCGATGCGGCTGCCCTTGCGGATGGCGCTCTCCCACCACGCCGGACCGCGGCGGTTGATCAGCCGGTCGAGCTCGGTGCCCGGAATAATGCCCTGGTAGGCGGTGCGCCACGCCTCATCATGAGCGTCAGCCACGGCGGCGGCATCGCCAGCCTTGGCACGTCGAATCTCGATGAGGATCGTACTCATGATGCAATCAAAGCAAGCGGTTCTGCGGGCTTCAAGTGCGGAAATTTGCAGTAACGCGACGATAGCGGATGCCCGGCGCGCGCGCCAGATTTCGGATGCGAAAAACGCTTGCCGGATAATAATCTTGCGACGCTGTTGCCCGCGCGACACGGTCGGCGGGAAACTAGAAAACGCGCTGCCGGCCGGGGTGCGCGGCGCGCCTTTGGCGCCGCGCCTGGGCGCTAAACGCGCTCGGCTACCTTGCGCCGCTCGTCCTTCTTGCGCTCGTTGGGATCGAGCAGCTTCTTGCGCAGCCGGATGGATTTCGGCGTCACCTCGACCAATTCGTCATCGGAAATATAGGCAAGCGCTTTTTCCAGCGTCATGCGAATCGGCGGGGTGAGCCGGACGGCCTCGTCCTTGGAGTGGGTGCGGATGTTGGTGAGCTTCTTGCCCTTGAGCACGTTGACTTCGAGGTCGTTGCCGCGGGTGTGCTCGCCGACGATCATGCCGCGATAGACCTTCCAGCCCGGTTCGATCATCATCGGGCCGCGATCCTCGAGATTCCACATGGCGTAAGCCACCGCGTCGCCCTGATCCGTGGCGAGAAGGACGCCGTTCCTGCGGCCGACAATGTCGCCGCGGTGCGGCCCGTAAGCGTGAAACAAGCGGTTCATCACCGCGGTGCCGCGCGTGTCGGTGAGGAGTTCGCCGTGATAGCCGATCAGTCCGCGGGTCGGCGCGTAGAACGTCAGCCGAACGCGACCGCCGCCGGACGGCCGCATCTCGACCATCTCGCCCTTGCGCTCGGCGAGTTTTTGCACCACCACGCCGGCATGCTCTTCGTCGACGTCGATCACGACTTCTTCGATCGGTTCGAGCCGTTCGCCGGCTGCCCCAAATTGGAACAACACCTTCGGCCGCGACACCGAAAGCTCGAAACCTTCACGGCGCATGGTCTCGATCAAAATGCCGAGCTGCAATTCGCCGCGGCCGGCGACTTCCATTGAATCCTTTTCGGTCGACTCCGAAATCCGCAGGGCCACGTTGCCCTCGGCTTCGCGAAGGAGCCGGTCGCGGATGACCCGGCTCTGCACCTTATCGCCCTCGGTGCCGGCGAGCGGCGAATCATTGATGCGAAACGTCATGGCGAGCGTCGGCGGATCGATCGGCTGCGCCGGCAGCGGCTCGGTCACTTCGGGGGCGGCGAGCGTATGCGATACGGTCGCCTCCGGCAGTCCGGCGATGGAGACAATATCGCCGGCAAAGCCTTCGTCGATCGGGGTGCGTTCGAGGCCGCGGAACGCGAGCACCTTGGTCACCCGCCCGGCCTCGATCAGCGTGCCGTCGCGATCGAGCACTTTGACCGGCTGGT
>DATNNI010000449.1:0-3071 GCA_035601915.1 Xanthobacteraceae bacterium | reverse complement strand
CGGCGCCGATCTGCAGGGCGCGCTCGGCTACATGTTTGTTCGCGCGTTCCGCAACGAGTTCCGCAAGCGGGGAATTTCCCGCGAGCCGGTAGCCGTCGTCACCGAGATGCTGGTCGACGCCGACGATCCGGCCTTTCGCGAGCCGACCAAGCCGATCGGTTCGCATATGGATGAAGCCACGGCAAAGAAGCTTGCCGCCGCGCAAGGCTGGACGGTGAAGGACGATGCCGGCCGCGGCTGGCGCCGCGTGGTGCCCTCCCCGCGCCCGAAGAAAATCGTCGACTATCTCGCCATCGCCCATCTCGCGCGCGCAGGCTTTGTCGTCATCGGCTGCGGCGGCGGCGGCATCCCCGTCGTTGAGGAAGCCGACGGCACGCTGCGCGGCGTCGAGGCGGTGATCGATAAAGACCTCGCATCGAGCCTGTTGGCACGTTCGATCGGCGCCGACCTGTTCGTACTGGCGACCGGAGTAGAGCGCGTCGCGCTCGGCTTCAACACGCCGCAGCAGCGCTGGCTCGACCGCATGACGCTTGCGGAAGCCAAGCGCTACGACGCCGCCGACACGTTCGACCGCGGCAGCATGGGACCGAAGATCAAAGCGTTGATAGAGTTTTTGGATGGCGGCGGCACCCGCGGCCTGATCACCGCCCCGGGAAGCCTGTGCCGCGCGCTTTCCGGCGAAACCGGCACCATAATGGTGCCGTGACTGTTTCGATTGGCTGACCTAAAAAAGCGAAAAGCCGCTGCGCACCGCGCGGCGGCTTTTTGTTTGAGTGTCAGAGACGCGGAGCGAGCTTTATTTCGAGAAAACGTCGAGCAGTGATTTTGAGGCGTAGCCCGGCACCTCTGTCTCGGAATCATCCTGCGCGGCCACGGGAGCGGGCCGCGCCGGCGCGGGGGCCGAGCCGGCGGACGCGTTGTAGCCTGTCTGGCTGGTTTGATAGGGAGGCGCGCTCGCGGTGTAAGTGCTCGGCGGATGCGGCATGCCTGGCCGCGGCGGCGCAGCGCTCGCAGCGCCCGATGAACTTGCAGCAGCCGACGGGTTGGAGTCCTCGGTAAACACATCGACCAACGCGCGGCTGGGATAGGGAGTCATCGACGCTGTGGTATCGCTCGCCGGCGCGGCGGCCGCGGCCGGTTGATAGGTGGCGGGCGAAGTCCCGGTCGCCGAGGAAGGCGATGAAAACGAAGAACACCCGGCCAGAACCGGCATCAGGCCGAGAACCATCAGCACCAAAGCGCGGTCGCCGGCGCGGCCTCGCGCCGCCGAAATCGAATCAACTGCCCGGTCACGCGGCTCGTGAATCCCCATAATGCACTTATACCAACCGCAATGTGCCGTTCTCAAGGCCTTGCCGCCGGAGAAATATCACCGGCGCCGGTAAAGCTTAACGTGGCGGCCGGGTAATGCCTGAATTTGCCCGCGGGCGCGCCGGCACTAGATCGTAGTCCTTTACGGACGCAGCTGCTGATATAATGCTTGCGTCCGATCCGACCCCGAGGCGGCCATGAGCGCAATCGATACGAGTCCCGGCCCCACGCTTGCCGCGCCGCGTGCACCGCAAGCCGGCACCAATCTGCGGAAGTCGCTGCGCGAAATGCGCGAGAACGCGCTGACCGCGCACGGGCCGGAAAATTTCAGCGCCGACATTATTACGCAGCGCATTCTCTGGCGGCGCATGTTCATTCTCAACGAGCCGGGCGCGATCCGTTACGTCCTGCTCGACAACGCGGCGAACTACACCAAGTCCGAAGTCGGCCGCCGCCTGCTTGAGCCGGGGCTCGGCCGCGGGCTCCTTACCAGCGAAGGCGAAACGTGGCGGCGGCATCGCCGCATCATGGCGCCCTCCTTCGACCCGCGCAGTGTCGCAGGCTATGCGCCGATCATGACCGAGGTGACGCAAGGGTTGCTGGAAAAATGGGACGCGCTGCCGCAGGACAGCGAAATCGACGCCGCCGCGGCGATGATGCATCTCACGCTGCACATTATCTCCAAGGCGATGTTCTCCTCGGATTCCGACGGGATCGTCGATGCGGTCGAGGGCGGCGTCAACCAGTATCAAACACTGGTGCGGCCGAGCCTGCTCGACCTCCTGCACTTTCCGCAATGGTTCGCGCGGCTGCTTGCGCCGCTCCCGACCGATGGGCTGTTCGACGAGTTCGACCGGAAGGTGGACTTGCTCCTGACCGAGCGCGGCCGCGCGCCGGACGCCGAGCCGAAAGATTTATTGGCACGGCTCGTTGCCGCGCGCGATTCCGAGACCGGCGGCGGCATGACGGCGGAGGAAGTGCGTGATCAGGTGGTCACCATCTTCATGGCCGGCCACGAGACCACGTCGCTCGCTTTGTCCTGGACCTGGTATCTGCTCTCCCAGCATCCCACCGTAGAAGCGAAACTCCATCGCGAGCTCGCCGACGTGCTTGGCGGCCGCACGCCGCGCAACGAAGATATCGCAAGCCTGCGCTACACGCGCATGGTGATTGAAGAATCCATGCGGCTTTATCCGCCGGCGCACACCACCGGCCGGCAACCGATCAAGCCCGACCAAATTCTCGGCCACCGCATCCCGGCCGGCGCCGAAGTCTTGATCATGCCGTGGCTGATCCATCGCAAGCCGCAGCTTTGGGAAGACCCCGAGCGCTTCGATCCGGAACGGTTTGCACCCGAACGCGCCGCCGAACGGCCGCGCTTTGCCTATATTCCGTTCGGCGCCGGGCCGCGCATCTGCATCGGCGCTGCCTTTGCCATGACGGAAGCGATCCTCATCCTCGCCACCATGGCGCAACGCTATCGGCTGCGATTAAAGCCCGGCCATCCGATCGAGCCGCAAGGCCTGATCACGCTCCGCCCGCGCTACGGCATGCAGATGTTTTTGGAGCGACGTTAGGTTAGCTATCGCCATCATTAAGCGTACATTGGCTTACCGCGCTGATAGCCGGTTCGCTCGATCATAACCCCCGCCAAAATGCGCGCGCGGCGTAGGTGCTCCGGGTCGGCGGGATCAAACCGCTCCGTTGTGACACTCATTAGAAAACCGCCGTCCGGTAAATGTTCGGTCAGGATTTCGGAC
>DATNNI010000448.1:0-2130 GCA_035601915.1 Xanthobacteraceae bacterium | reverse complement strand
CTTCAATTCGGGCGATGAGGCTTCCTTGGCCATTTTGGGCAAGGCGCGTAAAATCTGCTTCTCGGCGAAGTAGATGTCCTTGAGGGTCTCGGAGAACAGATCTTCCAGGTTCTTACGATTGGGCATGGGGCGCGCTCCTTCACGATAACGTGACTGTGACCAAGAACGGGCTCGGGCGCCTTAGGTTCCGGCGCTGCTTAGGGTTCAGGCTTGCTTATGACGCGCCGAGGCGCGACAATCGGCGGAAGGGTAAAGGGAAGTTGCCGAAGGAGGCTCGTCCATGACCAATAAGCTCGATCAATTGCGCACCATGACCACCGTCGTCTCGGACACCGGCGACATGGAGGCGATCCGCGCCTACAAGCCGACCGACGCGACGACAAACCCATCGCTGATTTTGAAAGCGTCGGAGATGCCGGCCTATGCGCGTCTTGTCGACGAGGCGATTGCCTGGGGCGGCAAGCAGAAGGCTTCAGTCGGCCAAGTGACGGATCGCGTCGCGGTGAACTTCGGCGCTGAACTGACGAAGATCGTTCCTGGCCGTGTGTCGACCGAGGTCGACGCCGATCTCTCCTTTGACACGGAAGCCATGGTTGCCAAGGCGAAGTCCTTGATCGCCTCCTATAAGGAGCGCGGCATCGACCATAAGCACATCCTGATCAAGCTCGCTTCGACCTGGGAAGGCTTGCAGGCGGCCACGCGGCTGCAGGCCGACGGCATCGATTGCAACATGACGCTCGCCTTCTCGATCGCCCAGGCGATCGCGGCGGGGAACGCGAAGGCGTTCCTTCTGTCGCCTTTCGTTGGACGCATCTTTGATTGGCATGTGAAGGCGGGAGGCGGGCCTTACACCGCCGAAACCGACCCCGGCGTGCACTCGGTCCGCGCCATCTACGCCTATTACAAGACCTATGGAATCAAGACCGTCGTGATGGGCGCGTCGTTCCGCAACACCGGCGAGATCGAAGCGTTGGCGGGTTGCGATCGGCTCACCATCTCGCCTCAACTGCTTGAGGCGCTGTCGAAGGAAGAGGGCGAACTCAAACGACAGCTCGACCCGGCCAAGCCTGGTCAAGCTCCGCCTAAGGTCGCAATGGACGAAAAGACCTTCCGCTGGATGATGAACGAGGACCAGATGGCGACGGAGAAGCTATCCGACGGCATCCGCTTGTTCGCCGCCGATCTGAACAAGCTGAGGACAATGGTGCAACAGCGGCTGGCGAAAGCGGCCTAGTCTTGCGATTGGATCGGTGCGGCCGATGTAGCCGCGCACGTTGAGCGCGGATGCGGTCCACGACCGCGTTTCCGTTTTGCGCCGCTCTCGGGGAGGGTGAAAACGGGACGCGCGCGCCTGAAAACGGCGAATAATGCGGCTGTATTGGCCAATAATGCGCGTGTATTTGCGTCATCACTGCCGATTCCTGCTTGGGGAATCGCCCCATCGGGCGCCGATGGCGGACGGTGCGGTTAGCCGGAAGCCCTCGACATTTGTTTGCGTAAAGCCGAAGGCCGGGGTAAGATCAGCCTGTGGTGATCAGCGGCGTCGGCGTACGTCCCGACCCGCTTTAAGTGGCGGCCTGGGAGCATGGCGCATTCAGGGAATCGTCATTGCGAGGAGCGGAGCGACGAAGCAATCCTGGGGACGAATGGAACCCCGCGTTCCCACGGGATCGCGCCGCCGTAGCCCGTCCGGAACGACGGGCGTCTCTCGACGCCCTATGGCTCGCGATGACGGCGACGGCGCCGTGTAAACGCGCCGTGCCAGAGTGCGCTGGGCTGCTTTTTGCAACCAGAGCGGGTCTTGCGGCGGCCGGGAGATTTTTTTATTTGAATCCGCCGTAACCCATTGAAAAGTCCCGATTCGGAAAAGGAAAAAAAAGGAAATGAAAGCTTATTTGCTTTCTTTTCCTTGCTTTTCCTTTCTTTTCCTTGCAGGGCGCTCGCGCGGCAAGTTGTATCGGCGGCCCTCTGCCGCTAGCCGTTCTTGACTGGCCGGACGACCCCGACAGTCTTCGGAGGCGATAGGGTCGGCAGTTTCACGTCCGAGCGGCTCGTTTCGATGTTGTCGAGGAACTGGCGCGCGCTCTCTTTCCAGGTGAAACGCAGCGAATGTTCGCGCGCCCGCTCGCG
>DATNNI010000447.1:0-2633 GCA_035601915.1 Xanthobacteraceae bacterium | reverse complement strand
CAGGAGTTTGTGAAGTGGCAGGCGCAAAAGCGTCCCTGAGAAAGCAAGGAAACTTCAGTTGTACCTATCGGAGCTTGAAAGCACAGGGGAGGCGATCATGAGTTCTCCGGTCCAGCAGGCCTCAAATCTTGACGAAGCAATCAAATACGCGCCGCCTTGGGCACGCGACGATGCGCGGATGGCTACGCTTGTTCCCGATACCGCCAAGATCGAGTGGCCGCCGCGCAGCCGCCGCCCGGTCGCGGCAGGCCGCGGATTTAGCGGCGACTTGGCCGCGCGCGAACTGCAGCGGCAAGTGCGGCTTGATCCCGTGAAGGTGCCGGAGCCGGTTAACGTCGGCAACGAGCGAAGTGGCGCGCGACTGGCGCTACGCATTTGCGCGGCAATCGGCGCCGCGGCCGTCGCGGCCGGCGCGATTGTAACAGTGCCGTTGGTCCGCTCGGGCGCTAACGCCGATGTCCTTGGCTCGGCAATCATGGCGCTCGTCGTGGGCGGCGTGAAGGAGGATCAAATAGCGGTCGCAACGCCAGAGCCACGCTTGCTGTTGCGCGACGATCGTGGCGAAACAAACGAGATGCTTCCCGTCGGCATCGAGGTCGACGGAAGCAGCGCCGGCGTCGCGATTGTGCTTTCGGGTCTGGCGCCCGATAGCCGGCTTTCGGCGGGAAGCGCACTCGGGGTCAGCGGGTGGCGGCTCGATGCCGAGCAACTCGACGGACTGCAGATACGGCCGCCGCGGGATTACGTCGGCGCCATGAACCTAATGGTCGATCTGCGGCTACCCGGTGACCGCCTTGCCGACAGCAAGGGGCTGCGCCTTGAATGGGTGGCTCGACCGCAAATCCAGCCGGCGGCCGTCGTGGCGCCCGCAGCGCCGCCCGCGACTCTACCGCAGGCGCCGGCGGCCGAGCCGCAGACGGCGGCTTTGCATCTCGATCCGGCCGAAATCGCAATTCTGCTCAAACGCGGCCAGGACGCCCTAAACAATGGCGATCTAGTTGCGGCGCGGCTGCTGCTGCAACGCGCAGCCGCAGCGGGCAGCGCCGACGGTGCACTGGCTCTGGCGCAAACCTTCGATTCAATCGTGATCGGGCGGCTCGGAGCGGTCGGCGTCGCCGCCGACGCGGCGAAGGCGCGCGAGTGGTACCAAAAGGCTGCGCGTCTCGGTTCGGGTCTTGCTGCGCAGCAAATCGCAAACTTTCAACAGAAGACCGAGTGAGCGAAACCGGGGGATGAGGCGGGCGCGGCGGCAATCTGCCAGAGTGTGTTTAGGCGCGTTCTTTGCCGCCGCGCCATTTTCCATAGCGCCAGGGCCTGTACCAGCACGCTCCGGCCGGCAGGGATTCACAAACAAAATCCAGTCCGGCCGTTCCCCAAGGGTGGCAACGGAGCAATCGCGCAAGCGTCATCCAGCCGCCGGCCCACAAGCCGTAACGCTCGATCGCCTGATCGGCGTAATCGGAACACGTCGGCAAATGCCGGCAGTTGAACCCGACAAGCGGCGAAAGCGTGTATTGATAAGCTTTGATCATCCCGCGGCCGGCAAGCCGGGGAGCGCGGCTGGATTTCTGGAATAAATCAGCAAGCACCATCGGCGGACGGACCTTAGTGCGCGGAAGCGGTGGCTTCCGATTTGCTCGGGCGCTTTGCCTCGATCTGATTGATGGCGTCGACCACCGCGTCGAAGGTGAGTAAGGTGGATGCGTGCCGCGCTTTGTAATCGCGCACCGGCTCAAGCACTGCGATGTCGGACCACTTTCCGGTTGCCGGAGGTTCGCCGTTTTCTTTGAGCATTTTGCGCATGTCGTCCCGCAGCGCTCGCAATTCGGTGGCCGTAGAGCCGATGACATTGCGTGCCATGATCGACGAGGATGCTTGGCCGAGCGCACAGGCCTTCACCTCGTGGGCGAAGTCGCTTACTTTTTCGCCCTTCATCTTAAGGTCGACCGTGACGGTCGATCCGCACAATTTGGAAACAGCAGTTGCGGTCGCGTCCGGTTCAGCGAGCCGCCCAATCCTCGGGATTGTGCCCGCAAGCTCGATGATGCGGCGATTATAGACGTCATTGAGCATGGACGAGCACGGTCTGAGCGAAGATAACAACTTGCTGCTGAACTATATAGGGTCCATATCGGCCCGATGCGAGAGTTTGCCGTGGCGGCGCCGGCTCCTGCCTCTGCCCTGAAACAAAGCTCTGAACATGGACGAGAACGCATCATTTGCGCTGCCGGGAGCTCCGGCTGACCTCGAGGAGGGCGCGGCGCTCACACCGAAGTTCGGTTCCGACGGACTCATCACTTGTGTCGCTACCGACGCCGCGTCCGGATCGGTGCTTATGGTCGCGCGCATGAACGCGGACGCGCTGGCGAAGACCATTGCCACCGGGGAGGCGTGGTACTTCTCCAGGTCGCGCGGCAAGCTCTGGCGCAAAGGTGAAAGCTCCGGCCACTTTCAGCGCGTCGTCGAGATGCGCGTCGACTGCGATCAGGACGCGATCTGGATCAAGGTCCAGCAAACCGGTGGCGCATGTCACACCGGCCGGCACTCGTGTTTCTATCGGGCCGTGCCCCTCGGAAAAACCGGGACGGTCACTCTCGAATTCCGGGATGAGTTTTCGTTCGATCCGGCGAAAG
>DATNNI010000446.1:0-13267 GCA_035601915.1 Xanthobacteraceae bacterium | reverse complement strand
TCTTGTTGCCCTTCTTGATCGTATCGAACGAAGCCGAGCCATAATTCGACAGCGGCAAATCAATGTATTTGTAGTTCTCCACTTCCGGATCGAAGAAGGAGCGGAAGATTTTCGCGACGTCGTCGGTGTTCCATTCGAAGGTGACTTTGTGCCGGTGCGGCTTGTCTTTCTTTTTCTCCAGCGCCTCGCGACCAATAAAATCGTGGTCGAATTTGATGAAGCCGCCGTAGCCCATTTCATAAGGCGTCGAATAGTAATCCTCGATGTTGCCGGATACGAAGCTGCCGGCGATTGAGCCGATCGCCACGTAAGAGTCCGGCTTCGACCATTCGCGGAACGCTTTTTGCTTCTCGCCGGTATAGACGGCGGGCAGCGGCGACGGAATCCAGCCGGATTCAAGTGTATTGGTGGCGTAGGCGCGCGAGCCGACCGCTACAATCCCGAACTCCGTGCCGGCTTCAAGAATTGCGGCGCGGATCTCGTCGCCCTCGGCGTAAGGTCCCCATACTTCGAGGCCCGGCGCGCCGGCCATGCCGTGGCGCAGGCACCGCACTTTGCGTCCGGCAATGTTGATCGTGTCCATGGTGAAAAACTTCACCTCGGGAATGGTGCCGCCATTGAGCTTTTCGAGGATCTTCCAAGCGTTCGGGCCTTGCACCTGATAGCGGTAATGGCGCCGCGTCACCGGCTTGCCGCCAGGCCGTGACGGCGAACGGTCGTCGCGCTCCATCTTGATATTGAATTTGCCGCTCTCGCCGTGGAACTGAATCCAATCGACATTGGGCGCGCGGCCAACGAAGTTGAGTTGGTTTTCGCCAAGGTGAAAGATAATGCCGTCGCCGATCACATAGCCGTCATGCGAGCACGGCACGAACTGCTTGGCGCGGTTGACCGGGAAATTGGCGAAACTGTTGATGGTCAGATAATTCATAAATTTGAACGCATCCGGCCCGGTGACCATCATTTCGGCCATGTGATGCGATTGATCGAACAGCACCGCGGTCTTGCGCCAGGCAGCTTGCTCATCGCGCCAATTGGTGAATTCCGGAGGCACTACCGGATATATGTACGCGCCGATCTGGGAATTGCGCAGCATCTCGACCGGGTTGCGGGTCTTGAGCATTTCTTCGAGATTTTTTTCGGGCATATTCCTCTCCACAGGTGATGAAAGTTCTTAGTCCAGGAAGATCGGGCGGATCAAGTTCTGCCGATTTCCCACGGCATTGGGCATGCTCCCATTTCCAAATAGCGGATCGCGGAATGGATGATATGTTGACCCCGCGCGACTCGCCCGCTGCCGCTTTCGGTGTGGCTAAAAGGCGCGTCTGCAGCAGTCGACGCCAGCGCTCGCGCCGGGAACGGACATCTGGTAGTGGGAGCAGGCTTAAACTCGGGGTGGGCAAAGACGAGACGGCGATTTGATGCAGGCACGGCCGACGTGGAGCGCGGGATGCTGAAGCGATGGAGCGCTTCCGCGCGCCTTTTCGACGCAAAGGCCAGCATCAGTCGATTTGGCGCGCTGCTCAGCGTTGCGATGATTATCGTGGCGGCGGTGGCGCTTTACCGGGTTCTGCGCGACATCGATCCGCACGGACTCGTTGTAGCGTTTAAGGCCATCGATTTGCGGACCATCGCGACCTCGGGCATCTTTGTCGCTGCCGGCTACCTGACGCTGACGTTTTACGACCTGTTCGCCTTGCGCACGATCGGCCGCCGCGAGGTGCCTTATCGCGTTGCCGCGCTGGCGAGCTTCACGAGCTATTCCGTCGGGCACAATGTCGGCGCCAGCGTCTTTTCCGGTGGCGCGGTACGCTATCGCATCTATTCGGCCTGGGGCCTGAGCGTCCTTGAGATCACCAAGATTTGCTTCGTCGCCGGACTGACGTTCTGGCTCGGCAACGCCACTGTGCTTGGTCTTGGCATCCTCGACGCGCCGCAGCAGGCAACCGAGATCGATCAATTGCCGCTCTGGGCCAACCGCGTGCTGGCGCTGATGATCCTGGCGGCGCTCGCGGCCTACATTGCCTGGGTATGGGTGAAACCGCGCATCATCGGCCGCGATGGATGGCTGCTCACATTGCCGGGCGGGCCGCTCACATTGGTGCAAATTGCCATCGGCATGCTCGATCTGTCGTGCTGCGCGCTCGCGATGTACATGCTGGTGCCGGACCAGCCGTATCTCGGCTTTGTGCCGGTCTCGGTGATTTTTGTCGCAGCGACGCTGTTGGGTTTCGCCAGCCATGCGCCTGGCGGCCTGGGCGTGTTCGACGCGACCATGATGGTCGCGCTGTGGCAATTCGACAAGGAGAGCTTGCTCGCCGGCTTATTGTTGTTCCGGCTGCTTTATTATGTGACCCCGTTCGTCATTTCGCTGGCGATCCTGGGAACGCGGGAAGCCTTGCTCGGCCGCGGCGTACGGCAGCTGGCGCGCCCAGCGACCGCGCCGCTGCGCAGCACGGCGGAACTGGCGCGGGAAAAATCGGACCTGACCTGATTCTGGTGGTCCGATTCTAACATTCGCATCCCTTCTCGGCACGCTCCCGTGCGAATGTTAGAATCAAAGGACCACTCGCAAGTATAGTGATCGTGGAGCTTTGGATTTGACATTTTGCTTCGGCAGTTCGCGGCCGAGTTGGTAGCGAATGTCAAATCCGCTCCACGAGTGAAGACAGCGTTGTGCCGCGGGGGAACGGATGGCGCCGCGTGCGTTGGTTATTTGGACGGCGGCGATCCTATTTGCCGCGCTGGCTATCGGCAACGTGCTCGCGGTCGGTTATGCCGCCGCGGGCTTCGCGGTAATCGCGCTGTCTGCGTTTCTTGCTCTGCGTGGCGGCGGGTCCGAGGAGCCGCGGCGGCTGCCGCTCGCAATCGTCGCCGAGCATGCCAGCGATCCGCTAGAGGCGGTCATCGCCGGCATGCCCGACCCGGTCATCGCGCTCGATCGCAACGGGCGGGTTCTTACCTTGAACGAACGCGCCCGCGCGCTGGCGCCTGCGCTCCGGCAGGGCGAGCCTGTGTCTCTCGTGCTGCGGACGCCCGAGCTGATCAACGCGATCGGTCGCGCCTATGCCAGTGGCGAAGAGCAGCGCGTCGAGTATTCCGAACGGGTGCCGATCGACCGCTGGTTCGAGGCCATTGTCGTGCCGGTCAGGCGGCAGGCTGATCCGGTGCGGCCCGATCTCATGCTGATGACCTTTCACGATCTGACGCCGCTGCGTCATGCGGAGGAAATGCGCGCCGATTTTGTCGCCAATGCGAGCCACGAATTGCGTACGCCGTTGGCGGCGCTTTCCGCTTTTATTGAGACGCTGCAAGGAACGGCGCGCGACGACGCCAAGGCCCGCGAGCGCTTCCTTGCCATCATGCAGGAGCAGGCACGGCGGATGGCCCGCCTGATCGATGACCTGTTGTCATTATCGCGTATCGAGCAAAATGCCCATCGCCGGCCTGATACGCCGGCCGATCTGGTGCCGATCGTTCATCAGGTCGTCGACGGACTGGAAACGCTGGCGCGCGATCGGGGCGTCACGGTGCGCATCGATGCCGAGCCGTCGCTCATGGTTCTGGGCGATCACGACGAACTTCTCCGCGTTTTTGAAAACCTCGTGGAAAATGCGCTCAAATACGGCGCGCCCGGCAAGCGTGTCGAGATTTCCGTGCGGCGGGGTCTGTCGCCCGAGGGTGTCGCGGAAGCGCAGATTGCGGTGCGCGATCACGGGCCGGGTATCGCTCCCGAGCACGTGCCGCGACTAACCGAACGCTTCTATCGCGTAGACGTCACCGAAAGCCGCGCTCAAGGCGGCACCGGGCTCGGGCTGGCGCTCGTCAAGCACATCCTCAACCGCCATCGCGGCCGGCTGTCGATTGAAAGCGTGCTCGGCGCAGGCGCCACATTTACCGTTCATTTGCCCACCGTCACCGTCCCGGTGGCGGCCGAAATCTCTTGATTTTTCAACGCCTTAAAATGTCATCCAATTGTCATGTGGGGCTCATAGAACCTTGACGTGCCCCTCATAAGCATCCCGCTGCTGCGGTCCTGTGCGACTCAAACGGTTCTCGACCGCAGTGCGTTGTCCGAAGACGTCAGTCAGAGCGCGATGTCGTTACGGACGAATGCGAGCGCGGGCCAAGCCCGCGTTGTCCAAAATCCGCTGACAGGAGAGTTCCGTGAACCATATGAGGATGCTTGTTGCTGCCGGTGTTCTGGCCGCGACCATACTTCCAGCCGCCGCGGTCGAAATTTCGGGCGCTGGGGCAACGTTTCCGTACCCGATCTATGCCAAGTGGGCCGATGTGTACAAAAAAGACACCGGCATCGGGCTTAACTATCAATCCATCGGATCCGGTGGCGGAATCAAACAGATCGAGGCCAAGACCGTCACTTTCGGCGCCACCGACGCCCCGCTCAAGGGACCCGAACTCGATAAGTTCGGCCTGATGCAGTTCCCGATGGTGATGGGTGGAATTGTCCCGGTGGTGAATATCGAAGGGCTCAAGCCTGGCGACCTCGTCCTCGACGGCCCGACCCTTGCCACCATCTTCCTCGGCACCGTGAAGACCTGGGATGACGCCGCGATCAAGAAACTCAATCCGGGCGTCAACCTGCCCGCGCAGCCCATCGCCGTGGTTCATCGCTCAGACGGCTCCGGCACCACATTCAATTTCACCACCTATCTCGGCGATGTCAGTCCTGACTGGAAATCGCAGGTCGGCTCAGCGACTTCGGTGGAATGGCCGAACGGCATCGGCGCCAAGGGCAATGAGGGCGTCTCCAACAACGTGAGCCAGACCAAGGGATCGATCGGCTACGTCGAGTACGCCTATGCACTGCAGAACAAGCTGGTTTACACCAAGCTGGTCAACAAGGACGGCAAAATCGTCGGCCCGACGAGCGCGGCCTTCCAAGCCGCCGCCGCCAATGCCGATTGGAGTTCGGTACCCGGCTATGGTGTCATTCTCGCCAATCAATCCGGGCCGGAATCCTGGCCGATGACGGCGGCGACGTTCATTCTGATCCCGAAGCAGCCGCAAGATCCCGCGGCCGCAGCCGAGGCGCTGAAATTCTTCGCCTGGGCTTACGCTCACGGCGACCAGATGGCCGAAGAACTCGATTACGTGCCGATGCCGAAGAAAGTCGTCGCCGAGGTCGAGAAAGCTTGGGCCAGCGAAATAAGAGACTCGAGCGGCAAGCCACTGCACGTCGTGAGCGGCATGTCGCAGTAACTCCGGGGCAAGGCTGGGAACCTCCGCCGCACGGGCGGGGTCACCAGCGTTATCCCCGCGAGGTTTGCGGCGCGCCCTTGTGCGATAGCGGGCGGGCCGTTTGAAGTGGGCGCTCCGACGTCCGGCCAAGGAGCGCCCTTTGGGATTCGTCCGGAGGCACTCCGTGGTCGAGGTCGCGCTACCAAAAGGTTTGGTTGTGTCAGTTGCAGGGACCGCGCGCGCAAGAGTGCTCGACCGGCTGCGGCTTGGCGACGCCGCTTTCCGCCAATTGACGCGCGCGGCCGCGATCGCCGTTTTGCTGCTGTTGAGCGGCGTGATTGTTGCGTTGGCCGCGGGATCGCTGCCGGCGCTGCAAACCTTCGGCTTCGGTTTCTTCACGACCGACAAGTGGAATCCGGTCACCGAAAAATTCGGGGCGCTGGCCGCCATCTATGGAACTCTGGTGACGTCGCTCATCGGCATGCTGATCGCGGTCCCGGTCGGACTGATGATCGCGTTTTTTCTTACCGAGCTTTGTCCGCAATGGCTGCGGCGCCCCATTGGCATCGCCATCGAGCTGCTCGCCGGCATCCCCAGCATCATTTACGGCATTTGGGGACTGTTTCTTTTCGCCCCGTTCCTGCAGGAGACGCTGCAGCCGCTTTTGATCAACACGCTTGGGAATGTGCCGGGCATTGCGCCGCTATTCGCCGGGCCGCCCTACGGCATTGGCGTCCTGACGGCAGGGCTCATTCTTGGCATCATGGTGTTGCCGTTCGTCACCTCGATATCGCGCGACGTATTCGAAGCCGTGCCGGCGGTGCTCAAGGAGGCCGCCTACGGCGTCGGCTGCACGACTTGGGAGGTGGCGCGCTATGTCGTGCTGCCTTACGCGAGGGTCGGCGTGATCGGCGGCGTCATGCTCGGGCTCGGCCGGGCGCTCGGCGAAACCATGGCGGTCACTTTCGTCATCGGCAACGCTCACAAGGTCCAAGCGTCGCTGCTGGCGCCGGGCACCACCATTTCCGCAACCATTGCCAACGAGTTCACCGAAGCGGTCGGCGACCTCTACACGTCCTCTTTGATCGCGCTCGGCCTCATCCTCTTCGTCATCACCTTTATCGTGCTGGCGCTGGCGCGCTACATGCTGCTGCGCATTGAACGGCGGATCGGATGAGTTTTCTGGATAGCCGCTATAGAGCTCGCCGCCGCAACAACGCGGTGGCCATGGCGCTGTCGGTCGGGGCGACGGTGTTCGGCCTCGGCTGGCTGGTTCTAATACTCGGGACCCTGCTCTGGCAGGGGTTTAGTGGATTGTCTCCCAGTGTGTTCACGCAAATGACGCCACCGCCCGGGGCAAGCGGCGGGCTTCTCAATCCGATCTTCGGCAGCATCATTCTGACGGCGTTGGCGCTTGCCATCGGAACGCCGATCGGCGTTCTCGCCGGCACCTATATGGCCGAGTATGGCCGCTATCATCGCTTGAGCACGGTCGTGCGTTTCATCAATGACATTCTGCTGAGTGCGCCATCGATTGTGGTCGGACTGTTTATCTATGAAGTGATGGTGGCGCCGATGGGCCATTTCTCCGGGCTCGCCGGCGGCGTGGCACTCGCGGTTATTGTCATTCCGGTCGTGGTGCGCACCACGGAAGATATGCTGACGCTGGTGCCGAACTCGCTGCGCGAGGCCGCGACCTCGATCGGCTTGCCGCGGTCGATGTCGATCACTCACATCTGCTACCGCGCGGCGCGCGCCGGAATGGTGACCGGCGTGCTGCTCGCGGTCGCGCGGATCAGCGGCGAGACCGCGCCGCTGCTCTTTACCTCGCTGAACAACCAGTTCTGGAGCACCAACCTCAACGGCCCGATGGCGAGCCTGCCGGTCGTCATCTTCCAGTTCGCTCTCAGCCCCTACAAGGATTGGCAGGCGCTCGCCTGGACCGGCGCGTTGATCATCACACTGGCCGTGCTGGCGCTCAGCATCACCGCGCGCAGCCTGGTCTCATCGGGTAAACAGTCATGAGTGTAGTGTCGCTCACCGTCCCTTCTGTTACTGCCGCGCCTAGCGATCGCGCCGGTCTCGCCGAGAAGGTGACGATCCGCGACCTCAATTTCTTTTACGGTGAAAGCAGGGCGCTCGACTCAATCTCGCTGCCGCTATTCGAGCGTAAGGTCACGGCCTTCATCGGGCCGTCCGGCTGCGGCAAGTCGACTTTGTTGCGCGTTCTCAACCGCATGTACGATCTCTACCCGAACCAGCGGGCGACCGGCGACGTGATGATGGATGGCATGAACATCCTGTCGCCCAAACAAGATCTGAATTTGCTGCGCGCGCGCATCGGCATGGTGTTTCAAAAGCCGACGCCGTTTCCCATGTCGATCTACGAAAACATCGCTTTCGGAATCAGGCTCTACGAAAGGCTGTCGAAATCCGAGCTCGATGGGCGAGTGGAAACGGCCTTGCGCCGGGCGGCGTTATGGGACGAGGTCAAGGATAAGCTTTCCGCCAACGGCCAGAGCCTTTCCGGCGGCCAACAGCAGCGGCTCTGCATCGCCCGCACCGTTTCGGTGCGCCCGGAAGTGATCCTATTCGACGAGCCCTGTTCGGCGCTCGATCCGATCTCTACCGCCAAGATCGAAGAATTGATCGACGAGCTGACAGACGACTACACCATCGTCATCGTCACCCACAACATGCAGCAAGCGGCGCGGGTATCCGAGTTCACCGCGTTCATGTATCTGGGTGAGCTGATCGAATTTGACTCTACCAGCAAAATGTTCACCGCTCCGCATGATCAGCGCACTCAGGATTATATCACCGGGCGCTTTGGATAACCGACATGACCGATGCCAACATCAGAGTGGATCACACCGCCAAGGCGTTCGACGCTGACCTGCACGAAATCACCGGCAAGGTCGCTGAAATGGGTGGTTTGGCGGAGCGGCAGATTGCCGATGCCATCCGGGCGCTCATGGAGCGCGATATCGACCTCGCTGAACGCGTCATCACCGCCGATACCACCATCGACGCGATGCAGCACGAGATCGAGGAAAAAGCGGTGCTGACTATCGCGCGCCGGCAGCCCATGGCGGTCGATCTGCGCGAGATCGTCGGCGCAATGCGCGTGTGTAACGATCTCGAGCGCATCGGCGACCACGCCAAGCACATCGGCAAAAGGGTCGTCGCGCTCGATCTCGACTTGCATCCGCAGAAGCTCATCCGCGGCGTCGAGCATATGGGTTCGCTAGTCCTCGGTCTGCTCAAGCAGGTGCTCGACGCTTATGGCAGCCGCGATTTGCCTGCGGCGCTTGCGGTTTGGAATGGCGACGAGGAGGTCGATGCACTCTGCACGTCGCTCTACCGCGAGCTTTTGACCTACATGATGGAAGATCCGCGCAACATAACATTTTGCATGCATCTGATGTTTTGCGCCAAGGATATCGAACGCATCGGCGATCACGCCACCAATATCGCCGAGACAGTCTATTACATGATCGAGGGGCATCCGATCACCGAGCGCCGCCCCAAGGGCGACAGCACGGATTTTGGCGCAGCAACGCTGCAAAGATGAACGGGAGACGGGGATGGCAGCCAACATCCTGATTGTGGAAGACGAAGAGCCGCTGACCACGTTGTTGCGGTACAACCTCGAAGCCGAGGGCTATGAGGTCGACGCCGTCGCGCGCGGCGACGAGGCCGACACGCGATTGCGCGAGACCGTACCCGACCTCATCGTGCTCGATTGGATGTTGCCCGGGCTCTCCGGCATCGAGCTTTGCCGCCGCTTGAGGACGCGGCCGCAGACCCAGGCGCTGCCGATCATCATGCTGACGGCGCGCGGCGAGGAAAGCGAGCGGGTGCGCGGCTTGGCGACCGGCGCCGACGACTACATCGTCAAGCCGTTCTCGGTGCCCGAATTGATGGCGCGCATTCGCGCCCTGCTTCGCCGCGCCAGCCCTGAGCGGGTCGCGACCTTGCTTGCCATCGGCGACCTGGAGCTCGATCGCGAGAAGAAACGCGTATCGCGTTCAAGCCGGCCGGTTGATCTCGGACCGACGGAATTCCGCTTGCTCGAATTTCTCATGGAACGTCCGGGCCGGGTTTTTAGCCGGGAGCAATTGCTCGATGGGGTGTGGGGCAGCGACGTCTACATCGACGAACGCACGGTGGACGTCCATGTCGGCCGCTTGCGCAAGGCGCTCAACCGCGGTCAGGGCGCCGACCCGATCCGCACCGTGCGCGGCGCCGGCTACTCGCTCGACGATCGGTTCGGCAAAGCAAGCTGAACCAGGGCGCGAAGGACAAACGCGCCGGCAGACGACTTACCAGCAACCGCGTTGCTCGCGAACGCTACCGCCGGCTCTCTCAAAGACCGCGTGTCGCGACGGGTAGTTTCTGCTTCGCGCATCGTGCAAAACAGCCTGCCTCTCCGCCGTCGGGCCGTGGTGTAGTCCGTCCCGGACTCCCTTTGGGGGCGTGATATCGTCGCCAAATTGCCGGTCTGATCCATTGGCGAGGATCGGCCGGCGATCGCCATCGGACGGCGGGAATTTCCAACGCGGCTCGTGTATTTCTGACGCGATGAGATACGCGACTAGGGAGTCCGTAATGGACGAAAATGCAGCTCAGAAGAGCTCGCCCGCCTATCGGTTGGCAGCCCTCGACCCGGACTTCCTGCTTGGCGACTCCATGCGCGGGGTGCGGCTGCAGCTCGAATATGAAAAGGCGGAGGAACGAATGCGCGCTTGGGTGGTGCGCTCGACCATCGTCGTATTCGGGAGCGCGCGTATGCTGCCGGGAGGAAGCGGCGATGAAGCTGAGTCCACGGCACCGCTGCCGCCCGGAGCGGTGCCGCGCCCCGGAGACCGATCGGCCCGGTGGTATGAAGAGGCGCGGCGATTCGGGCGGATTGCCTCTGAGCGAGGTGGCGCTCTGCGGCCGCGCGATGGTGTCCGCGACAACGTGATCGCGACCGGTGGTGGTCCCGGCATTATGGAGGCAGCAAACCGTGGCGCTTCAGAAGCGGGGGCGCCGTCGATCGGCTTCAACATCGGGTTGCCGCACGAGCAAGAACCCAATGCTTATTCGACGCCGGATTTGACCTTTCAATTTCACTATTTCGCCGTGCGCAAGCTCCACTTCGCCATGCGGGCCAACGCACTTGTCGTCTTTCCAGGAGGTTTTGGCACCTTCGATGAACTCTTCGAGTTACTGACGCTGATGCAAACCGCCAAGATGCCCGCCATTCCCGTCGTGCTGGTCGGAAAGCCGTATTGGACTGGCGTCATCAATTTCACGACGCTGGTCGATGAAGGAATGATCGCACGGGCTGATCTCGATCTTTTTTCCTACGCTGACGATGCCGAGGGTGCATGGCACGAGCTCGTTCGGCGTGGTTTAAACAGCGGGCCGCGGACGCCGGGCTACCCTTCGAAAATAGCCTGACCCAATCCGATAGAATTTTCTTGGAAGGATCTCAATCAATGACGGCGGAAACCGCGTCGTTCGCCGAAGGAGCCATTGAAGTCACTTTTCTCCAGCAGCAGGGCCGCGATCCATTCACGGCAACGCCCGAGCGAGCCGCGCAGATTAGAGACATTGCAACCTGGATCGCCAATTTCATCGGTGAGGCAAAATCGACCATTGACATCGCAATCTACGACTTTCGCCTTCGTGACGAGGCAGCAACGATTGTCGGGGATGGATTGCGAGCGCAGGCGCGCGAAGGCGTTCACGTCCGTATTGTCTATGACCATGCCGCGGATCCGAGCGCGGATGCAATTCCCGGCGCTGCTCCGGCGCATCTGGAGTCTGACCAAAAGCCACTTGGTACCGACAGCTTCGTTCGTTCTCTGGCGGACACCGCGCAGGTCAAAGGCGTCACCGGCTATCGCGTCCTGATGCACAATAAATATATCGTGCGTGACGCCGAGTCGGCAGACGCCGCTGTTCTCACGGGCTCATCGAACTACACGAACGACTCGTGGGGGCTTCAGGATAACAATCTGCTGTGTCTACGCTCGCAGCAACTTGCTTCGTATTATGCTCGCGACTTCACCGACCTTTGGTCGCGCGGAAAGATCGTCGACTCGACCGGTTCTCACGACACCGGCACTGTTCGATTAAACGACGTGCCGATAACGATTGCATTCACGCCGGGCGAAAGCGCGGCGGTATTGAAGGAAATCGTGGGAGCAATCGCGGCTGCAAGGAATCGGCTTTACGTGGCATCCGTTGTGCTGTCCTCGGGACCGATCCTTGCCGCGCTGTCGGAGGCTATTGACCGAGGTTTGCCGTTGGGCGGCCTCTATGACGGTCCGCAAATGGATCAGGTCGAACGGCAGTGGAAGGCCGCGAATGTCGGAGCGGACAAGGTCAACACCTGGCAGAAAGTCGCGCGGCATTTGGTGCGAAAGAATTCAATCCCGTTTGACCGTTTGAACCAGTCGCAGCCACATAACTTCATGCACAATAAGCTTGTCGTCGCGGACCAGATCGTCGTGACGGGAAGCTTTAATCTTTCCAACCATGCCATGGGCAATGCGGAGAACGTGCTGCTCATCCGCGATGCGCAATTTGCCGACTCATACGCGAAATATATTCAGGGCTTAATGGCGAGCTACGCCATCGGCCGATAACGGCCGTCAAGCAGCCGGGCTGGCCCGGAGTTCCGCCAACGCTGTCTTGCCGGCGCGGGTCGCCTCCGACATTGTTTCAAAAAATTCGGATTGCCGCACCGGCTTGCTTTTACCGGCCTCGTAGATTTCCCACCGCCACGATTTGGGCGGATGCCCCCTATTTTTGATAGCGAGGCTGTAATCGAGCGGGCTGGAGGATGAAACCTTTTGCATTTCGAGTACTACTATTGAGACACTGTCTGGACACCGACAAATCCGGAATAAGCGCGCTGTAATGTCGACTCGCACTCCTCGACACGCTGCCGTGCTGTGTCGGAACCCCAGCACATCAGTATTTCACGTAAATCCCGGATAGCGACATCCACTGCGGTAGCCAAATCAATCTCGCTATCAACACCATCGTTTATGCGATAGTCGCTCAGCTTTAGTATTTCGGCGCTCACGCTTCACTCCCGAATCAATGCGCTGGCAGAATGGAGGCTGGCGGTTAACGAGCCGTCATCTGGCAGAGACCGGGGCAACCGCAGTTACGTCAAGGCAAACACATGGCAGGGCGGCAAGAGCGCATCGACGCATTCAGTCACGATGGAACCCCGCCGACGGACCAGCCGGTAGAGCTCCTTTGTGAGGACCACGTCGGTACTTATGTCATTCCGTTCCTGTGCCGGTGGCGCAATGGCGCGTGGCGGGGCCTCGATACCGACAAACCCATCGAAGCCGCAGTGCTTGGTTGGCGGGTGCGCGGCGAAAATCAGCGCTGAACCTTGAGGTTTTCTGCCGACGTCTTGCCCTTGTTCGCGACCTCCTCGTATTCCACGACTTGCCCTTCATTGAGCCCGCTGAGGCCGGCTCGCTCGACCGCCGAGATATGGACGAAAACATCTTTGCCGCCAGCTTGCGGCTGAATGAACCCGTAGCCCTTCTGCGAATTGAACCACTTCACGGTACCTTTAGCCATCGATCTGCTCCTAATAGATTAGTGTCCATCGTCACACTGAGACGCCTGCTCGGTGCCAGCGATGATCTATTATACTCTCATCATAAGTGACAGGATAGATTATTGGCGATTGAGGATTGATGACGGCTGTGGGTCATCTGCGACCGGATGGGGCCGACCGCAGGTTCGGCTAGGTCCGCCGTACCCTGAAAGCGGAACCGCCCGGGCGCTTCGGCGTCACGATTTCCGAGGTTTTAGGATGCCCCGCCTTCGCGGGGCATGACAGTCAGCGCGGCGGACGCCGATCCCGGCGCCGCTCGCTGGCCGGCTGATACGCCACCCGAGAGTGATACGCACAATAGGGCAGGCCGCCGAGGGTGTTGCCGCCGCAAAAGAAAAACTCGCTGCTGCCGGGATCGCCGACCGGCCAGCGGCAGGTTTGCTCGGTCAGTTCAAGAATGGTCCGGCGCTGGCCGATCGGAATGAC
>DATNNI010000445.1:0-9567 GCA_035601915.1 Xanthobacteraceae bacterium | reverse complement strand
CCAGGTCACGTCGCTCAAGGACTTCAAGGGGCGAAAATTAATGTCGGCGCCGGGACCGGCGAATCTCAACACCGCCAAGGGCATTCTCGCCAAGGTCGGCCTGCACGACGGCGATTACACCATCGATCAGCTCGACATGGGTCAGCACATCAACGCCATGAAAGCCGGCACGTTCGACGGCGGCTATACGCTCGAACCGAATGCCAGCGTCATGAACCAGCTCGGCTTCGCCAAGACCGTCGAGGCGGGCGTGATCGCCAAATACGTGCTCAACGACCCCGAAGCCGATCCTTTTGCCGCCGGTTGCGCCTTCTCGTCCGATTTTATCGGCAAACGGCCCGAGGTCGCCAGACGCTTTGCCCGAGCCTGGGCCAGGGCATTGGCGCTGATCGCCAGCGATCCGCAAAGCGCGCGCAAGCATCTGCTCAAGAACACCCTGACGCCCGAAAGCGTCGTCGATACCGTCCCGATGCTCGGCTACGTCATGGTGAAAGACATGACGGCGAAGCAAATCGCCGACCTGCAGACTTTCGCCGACTTCGGGCACGACGTTGGCGTCGTTCCGGAAAAAGTCGACGTAAAAAAGTATTTGCAGCCGTTCTGATGGCGGTTTTGGGCAAACGCCGTGAATGATGCGCCGCAGGCTGCGCCACCGGCCGAGGCGGCGCCGAGCGCGGCCGCGCCGGAACCGCGTCCGCATGTCACCATCCGCGGTTTGAGCAAACGCTTCGGCACCACCGTCATCTACGACAATTTCGATCTCGACATTCCGCGCGGCGCGCTGGTTTCGGTGTTCGGGCCGAATGGCTGCGGCAAGTCCACGCTGATCAACACCATTGCCGGACTCATTGCGCCCGACAACGGACAGATTCTGTTCGACGGCCGGAAGCTTTCCGACGTCAAGTTCGGCTATGTGTTCCAGAACTATCGCGAGGCATTGTTTCCCTGGCTGCGCGCCTTCGACAACATCGCCTACCCGTTAAAGCTGATGAACGTGCCGCAGGCGGAGCGGCGGGCGCGCACCGAAGCGCTCGTCGCGCATCTCGGCATCAAGCTCGATCTTGCGCTTTATCCCTATCAAATGTCCGGCGGCCAGCAACAATTGGTGTCGATCCTGCGCGCGCTGGTAGTCGAACCTGAAATCCTGTTCCTCGATGAGCCGTTCTCCGCGCTCGACTATGAGATGACGCTGTTCATGCGCGCGCAGTTGCAGCGCATCTTTATGGAAACCGGCACCACGACGGTACTGGTATCGCACGACCTCGAAGAGGCGGTGTTCCTCGCCGACCGCGTGCTGTTGCTGTCACGGCATCCGGCGCGGGTCGCGGCCTTCACGCCGGTGAACGTCGCCCGGCCGCGCACTGAAGCGACGCTCTCCGATCCGGTTTTCGTGCAAACCAAGGCGGAGTGCCTCGAGGTGTTCCAGCGCGAGGTGCGCCGGCCATGAATTCCGAGCGCGCCACAGCGTTCTTGCCGATTGTCGGCGTCGCCGGCCTACTCGCTTTGTGGTCGATCGCGTCCTATTGGCAATGGGTCGATCCGGTATTGCTCCCCTCACCGCTCTCGACCTTCGCCTCGCTGTGGCAAGGCATGGATGGCGGCCCGCTCGGCTTCGATTTCGTCAAGACCGTGTACCGGACCGGGGCGGCGACCGCGATCGCCGCCGTCATCGCCATTCCGCTCGGCATCGTGCTCGGCTCCTCCGAACGGATTTACCGCTCGCTTGAATTCGTCATCGATTTTTTTCGCTCGACACCGGCCTCCGCCATGTTCCCGCTGTTCCTGGTGCTGTTCGGCGTCGGCGACGAGACCAAGATCGCCGTCGCGGCGTTCGGCGCCATCCTGGTTATCCTCTTCAACGTCGCTTACGGGGTGATGAACGCGCGCAAGACGCGGCTTCTCGCCGCCAAGGTCATGGGCGCTTCGCGACTGCGCGTCCTGTTCGATGTCACGCTGCTCGAGTCGCTGCCGCAGACATTCATCGGTCTTCGCAATGGCGTGTCGCTCGCGTTAGTGATCATCGTGGTCGCGGAGATGTTCATCGGCTCACAGGACGGCCTCGGTCACAGCGTATTCGAGGCGCAGCAATTGTTCGACATGCCGCGCATGTACGCGGCGATCTTCGCCGCGGGCGCACTCGGCTATGGCCTCAATCTTCTGTTCTTGTTAATCGAGCGGCGTTTCGTGCACTGGTCGGGAAAGTAGCTACGCCATGGCCGACAAGAGTCTGCTGCACATGTCGGCCCGCGAGCTGGTGCGCCTCATTGCCTCGCGCGGCATCAGTCCGCTCGAAGTGCTCGACGTTTATTTGGCGGCGATCGAAGCGCTCAATCCGCAAATCAACGCCATTGTCACGGTGGCCGCCGAACAAGCACGCGATGCCGCCCGGAGCGCCGAACACGCAGTGATGAAAGGCGGCACGCTCGGCGCGCTGCATGGCTTGCCGATCGGCATCAAGGACATCACGCCGACCGCCGGCATTCGCACCACCTATGCCTCGCCGCTTTACAAGGACTATGTGCCGGCGGAGGACGCCGAAGCGGTCCGCCGGCTCAAAGCCGCCGGCGCCATTGTGCTGGCGAAGACCAACACGCCGGAATTCGCCGCTGGCGCCAACACGACCAATGTGCTGTTCGGGCCGACACGAAATCCCTGGAATACGGCATTAAGCGTGGCCGGATCGTCAGGCGGCTCCGCCGCCGCCGTGGCAGCCGGCATGCTGCCGATTGCGCAGGGCACGGATTTCGGCGGCTCCGTTCGCGTTCCTGCCGCCTTCTGCGGCATCTTCGGCATTCGCGCGACGCCCGGCCTGGTGCCGAGCCATCCGCTGCACCTGCCGTGGGACTACGGCCAAGTTCACGGCCCGCTGGCGCGCGACGCCGAAGACGCCGCGCTGTTTCTCGACGCGCTCGTCGGCTTTTCGCGCATTTCGCCAATCTCGGTGGCGCCGCCGTGGCAGAGCGCAGCCGCCGCGCTTAAGCGCGGCGGCGACATCAAGGGCTTGCGCGCGGCCTATGTCTCCGACATTGCCGGCATTGGCGTTGAACCGGAGGTCGATGCCATTTGCCGCGGCGCGGCGGCCGCGCTGCAAAAACTCGGGGCCGAGGTCGAGCAGATCGAATTCGACGTCAGCGCCGGCCGCGCCGCCTATCAGACCTGGCGCGGCTTCTGGATGGTCGGCCAGCAATACCAGCGGCTTTCGCAGTTGGCCGAATTCGGCCCCAACCTGAGAGGCAACGTCGAAGCCGGAATGAAGTTGACTGCACTCGACTACGCCGCGGCCGAACACGTACGCGAAGACATTTTTCATCGCTTCCGCAAGCTGTTCGAGCGTTTCGATGTGCTGCTGACGCCGGCGGCGCCGGTCAAGCCGTTTCCAGTCGAGATGAATTTCCCCGACACCATCAATGGCCGCAAGCTCGACAATTATATCGACTGGATTGCGCCCGCTTACCTGATCACGCTCGTTAGCCTGCCCGCCGCGAGCGCGCCCGCGGGTTTGTCACAGGACGGACTGCCGATCGGTATGCAGATCGTGGCGCCGCGATTCCAAGAGCCGCTGATTTTGCGGGTCGGCCGCGAAATCCACCGGCAAAGCGGCGTCGGGGCGCCCCCGCTCTCCGCCATCGCTTGACCGCGCACTGCACCATAAGGCGGACCATTGAAATTGCTGACATTTTCCCGTTAGTGGGAAGGGAACTTATTGGCGCCTTCGCAGTTGCAATATTCGGGATATCGGAGGCTCACATGCGCTGCCCAACCTGCAACCAGGCAATCGAACACGATAAGGCATGGAAAAGCACCGCGGACCGCTTTTATTGCAGCGAGTTTTGCGCCGATTCCGAAAACATCGTCTCGCTACCGCCGCCGCGCCGGTCTCTCAGAGAACATTTCGACCGGCAATATATGCAGCGGCTCGAACGGCTCGTTGCGCTACGGAAGCAACACGCCGCCTAACCAGGCAATCTTCCGCCGCCGCGTCTTTCGACCGCCCTTGAGTCGTCATTGCGACGGAAGCGAAGCAATCCATTTTTCAGAGGACTCTGAATTGCTTCCTCGCTACGCTCCTCGTAATGACGAGCGTTCTGAATGGATTCTGAGCGTCCTGCTCTCTGGATCAAAGACCCACTGGCGGTTTTCGCTGACGGCGCGCAGCGCGGGATCGTTGTAAGCGATGGCCGCATCGCGGAGCTGGTGCCCGGCGGGCGCGCGCCGGCAACGCCGAACGTAACGACCTTCGACGCCGGCGCGCATGTCGTATTGCCGGGGCTGATCAACACTCACCATCATTTTTACCAGACGCTGACGCGCGCCGTGCCGGCGGCGCTCGACCGTGAATTGTTTCCCTGGCTGCAAGCGCTCTATCCGCTCTGGGCGCGTTTGACGCCGGAGGCGCTTGATCTCGCGGCGACCTTGGCGACCGCAGAGCTGTTGTTGTCCGGCGCGACAATGACAACGGATCATCATTACGTGTTTCCCAACGGGCTCGAAGACGCCGTCGACATCGAAGTCGCCGCCGCGCGCCGCCTGGGCGCGCGCGTGCTGCTGACCCGGGGATCGATGAATCTCTCGCAGCGCGACGGCGGGCTGCCGCCGGATTCGGTCGTGCAAGACGAGGACATGATCCTCGCCGACTGCGAGCGCGTGGTGCAGCGCTATCACCAGCGCGGCGAAGGCGCGATGGTGCAAATCGCACTCGCGCCTTGCTCGCCATTCTCGGTGACGACCTCGTTGATGCGCGCGACCGCCGATCTGGCGCGACGACTCGACCTGCGCCTGCACACCCATCTTGCCGAAACCGAAGACGAGAATCGTTTCTGCCAGTCGCTCTACAAATGCCGCCCGCTCGATTACCTGGAAGAATGCGGATGGCTCGGCGAGCGCACATGGCTCGCGCACGGCATTCATTTCACGCCGGACGAGATCGCGCGGCTTGCCCGCGCCGGCACGAGCGTTGCGCACTGCCCGTGCAGCAATCAGACGCTCGCATCCGGCGCCTGTCCAGTCTGCGCCATGGAAGAGGCAGGCGTCCGCGTCGGCCTCGGCGTCGACGGCTCGGCATCGAACGATGCGTCGAATCTGATGCAGGAAGTGCACGCTGCGTTCCTGCTGCAACGAAGCCGTTACGGGGTCGGCAGGGTAAGCCACCTTGACGCGCTGCGCTGGGCAACCAAGGGCTCGGCAGCTTGCGCCGGCCGCAGCGACATCGGCGAGATCGCCGTCGGCAAGATGGCCGACTTCGCCCTGTTCAAGCTCGACGAATTGCGCTTTTCCGGCAGCGGCGATCCGCTGGCGGCGCTCGTTCTCTGCGGCGCACACCGCGCCGACCGCGTCATGGTCGGCGGACGCTGGATCGTCGAAAATGGCCAGATCCCCGGGCTCGATCTCGCCGACCTGATCCGGCAGCACTCGGCGGCGGCGAAAACGCTCCAGGGCGCGGCTTGATTATTTAGTTCCGTTCGCCTCGCTGGCGTTGCCGTCGGATGCGCCGGCGAGCTGATAAACGTCGAGGCTTTGCTGCTTGCCCTTAACGAGATGCGCGCCGCGTTCGACAAAGCGAAACCCGGGCGCCGCCGCAACGACGTCCCCACTGACCAGCACAATGGCCTCGGCATCTGGATTCACGGTTTTGCCGAGACTTTCGAGCCGCTGCGTTGCGTTCACCGCATCGCCCACAATGGTGTAATTGATGCGGTTCGGCGCGCCGATATCGCCGACCACGACCGGGCCCATATGGATGCCGATGCGGATGCGCACCGGAGCGAGGCCGGCTGCGGCGCGTTGCTTGTTGTCCGCGGCGAGAGACTCTTGAATGGCGATCGCGGCCCGGCAGGCCGCCGCCGCGGGGTCGTCCATGCGAGCGGGCGCGCCCCAGAACGCCATCACCGCATCGCCAATGAATTTGTCGATGGTGCCGCCTTCGCGCTCGACGCAGGCCGAAATCAGCGTCAGGTGATGATTGATGAAAGCCGCAACTTCGATGGCCGTCATCTTTTCGCAGATCGCGGTGAAGCTGACGATGTCGGTGAACATAATGGCGACGGCGCGTTCCGAGGTGCCGGCGCCAAAACCGCCCTCCTTGATCAGCCGCATGACCAGGCTGCGCGGAACGTAGCGGCCGAACGCTTTGAGCACCTCGAGCATGGCGTTGAATGAAATCGCGAGACTCTCGATCTCGCGAAACAGGCTATGGCCGAGCGGCGCCACCTGGTCGAAATCGAGCTGACCGATTGCCATCGCGCCTTTGGCAGCGCGGCGAATCGGCCGCGAGATCGCGGTCGCCATGATCGCTCCGGCTATCAGGGCGACAACGAGCATCGCCACCGCCAGCGCTGTCGCCGAGTAGAGCAGCCTAAGCGGAGCATCGATCGCGCTCGTGAGCACGTAGGTCCCGACCGTGATCGGCAATTCCTTGTAGTCGGAGACTTCGCGGGCAAAAACGAAGTAAGATCCCCCGTTGCCCGAGGATCGCCGCGCCAGAACGCCGGGCGGCAGCCGAAGCGCGAATTCGCTGATCGGCGGCGCGCTGCCCAACTCGGCAATGACCGGATCGCCAAGCGATCGTAACGGCGGGAACGTGTCGCTCGCCGACGGGTCCGCCGTACCTTTCGCCATCAGCGGATGGGCGAGCACGCGGTCGTCTTGGTACAGCATGAACGCCGTCGAGCGCGGCGGAGCGCTGAGCTCCTCGGCAAACCTTGACAGGGCTTGAGTTGAAATTCCGACCACCACGAAACCCAGATAGCTGTCGCCGCTCCAGATCGGCACGCAATAATTCAAGAAGGTTTCGCCGCGCTCCTTTCGATAGACCGGCGGTCCCCAATAAGGCTCCTTGCGGCCGCGAATGAAGTTAGCGAGCCGGCCCAACTGGCTGTCTTCGCGGACGCTGATGCGATCCGCCTTGAGTCCCGTGACCGACGGCAGACGAACCACCCGCAGCATGTTGCCGTCCGGATCGCCCACCCCTAGTGCGTCGATCTGTGGCGCTGCGGCGAATGAACCGCCGACAAAATCCTCAAACGCCGGATCGGCAAGCTTGTAGCGGCCGCTGCTGATGCCGGCGGCGACGAAATCTCCCTGGTGGACCGCGGCATCGAGATGCCGCCGCACCGCGGCTTCTTCGGCGGACAACACGCGCGTGACCAGAGCGGTGGCGAAATCCTGCACGACGTCGCGGTCGACGATCCAATGCACCGCCATCACCGCGCCGACCGACAGCAAGACCAGGACGCCGATGCCGACGGTGAGCGTCGGCATCAATGCCAGGTTGAGGTTGCCGCGCCGAAGTTTTTCGACTGCCATTGGCTATCTCAATTCGGGCCGCTTTTGGTTATCCGCGGCGAGATCAAGTCATGCTCCTTGCTCAAATCCTTGCACCAAAATGTTTGCGTCTCATTTAAAAGATTGCCGAAATGTCCGCCGGGACTTGACGCACTTGGCATGGGCCGTGCAATGCGCCGGGGTATCGGAACGTCCCTAACGGAGAAGGTGATCCGAATGCAGGCCTATACCGTCGAGATCGCCGGCGAGCCGATGACGCTGCCGATCGTGCCGATCAACGACAAGCTCGCCATCTCGCTGCTGATGGTGATCGACATGGGCGTGCGGTTTGGCGAGCGCGTCGGCAAGGCGCTGGCGCAAAAACTCGGGCCCCTCAAGCCCGACATTGTCGTCGGCGCCGCCACGCTTGGCATTCCGGTCGTCATCGAAGTCTCTCGCGCGCTTGGGCTTGACCAGTACGTCATCGCGCAGAAGTCGCCGAAAATCCATTTGGCCGACGCTCTAGTCGAGGAGCTGCAATCGGTCACATCGTCCGGCAAACAGCGGCTGATGCTCGACCGCCGCGCCGTGCCGCTATTGTCGAAACGCCGCGTCGTCGTCGTCGACGATGTGGTCGCGACCGGTTCGAGCCTTGCCGCAACATTTGCGCTGGCGCGCGCGGCGGGCGCCGAGATCGTCGGCGCCGGCGTGATTTTGACCGAAGGACACGACTGGAAGACGACGCTCGGCGCCGACGCGCGTTTCGTGCAGGGGCTCGGGCACATCCCGCAATTTGCATTGGCCGACGGCAAGGCGACGCCTATGCCGGAGACGTTGTAGGGATTTCAAGATGTTTGCTCCCTCCCCCCTTGTGGGGGAGGGTGGGGAGGGGGGTACCATCCACCGACGCTGAGGAATCCACACCACCGCCCCTAACCCTCCCCACAAGGGGAGGGGAACATTCGGTAGGAGACAGTCATGAGCGATTTGCGCGATTTCATTGCCGGTATGCCGAAATGCGAGCTGCACGTGCATCTCGAAGGCACGCTCGAGCCGGAAATGAAGTTCGAGCTGGCGAAAAGAAACTGCATGACGCTGCCCTATAAAGATGTCGCAGAGCTGCGTGCGGCCTACAATTTCCACGACCTGCCCTCGTTTTTGAAAATCTATTACGAGGGCATGAGGGTGTTGGTGCACGAGCCGGACTTCTACGACTTGACGTTCGCCTACCTCGCCAAAGCGCATGCGCAGAACGTGCGCTATGTGGAAATGTTCTTCGATCCGCAGCCGCATACCGGGCGCGGCGTGGCGTTCGACGTCATCGTTCGCGGTATTCGCCGGGCGCAGATGGACGCCGAGCGCATTCTCGGCATCAAAAGTCAGCTGATCATGTGCTTCCTGCGCGACTGGAGCGCGGAGTTCGCCATGACCACGTTGGTGCAGGCCCTGCCCTATCGCGACTGGATCGTCGGCGTCGGCCTCGATTCCGACGAGAAGAACAATCCGCCGGTGAAGTTCAAGGACGTGTTTGCGCGCGCCCGCAATGAGGGCTTCTTCTTGACCATGCATTGCGATGTCGATCAGCACAATACCACCGAGCATATTCGGCAGGTGTTGCAGGAGATCGACGTCAACCGCATCGATCACGGCATCAACGTGCTCGACTCCGACAAGCTGATCGAGGAAGTGGCGCGCCGCCAGATCGCGCTTACCATCTGTCCGGTGTCGAACGCCTTCGTCACCAACGGCAGCAAGGCGAAAGAGATAAAGCGGATGCTCGATCTCGGCATTCGCGCTACCGTGCACTCCGACGACCCGGCCTATTTCCGCGGCTACATGAACGAGAACTTCATCTGCACGCAGGAGGAGGGCGGCCTCAGCAAGGGCGAGGTCGTGCAGCTCTCCCGCAATGCTTTCGAGAGCAGCTGGCTGCCGCGGGCGCTGAAGGACGGATATCTTGCCGAGCTCAACGCCTACGCCGGACGCTGAACACGCCGGGTTGCGACGCCGCCGTTCAGATTGCGTTAACCATGTTTAGCCGCTCTGCGCCGCGTGGTAAAAAAACCGTTAACTTGACCGCCCCCAGGTCTATCGGGACGGCGGTCAATGGCGTTCATAGAGCGGCTTTCGTGGAAAGAACGGTTTAGCTCGCCGGGAGCGCTCGCGCTCTTCGGTGCGTTCGCCGTGCCGGAGCCGTTCGGAACGATCATCCTCGCCTACGCCGCTTTTTGGTGGTGGCGATCGCGCAAAATCAAATTGCGCAAATTAGGCAACAGCGATACGCCGTCGTGGACGGCGATCAACCCC
>DATNNI010000444.1:0-11016 GCA_035601915.1 Xanthobacteraceae bacterium | reverse complement strand
TGACGAAAGCAAGGATGAGAAACAGCACCGAATGCACCGGATTGCGGGCGGCGATGACCATGATGGCCGAGGCGACGCACATGCCGGCGAAGAGGTAGAAGAAGATCGCTTGCAGGATCATCGTTGCGGCAGCTCAACAGTAAGGCGCGTCGAGCGCAATGGCCTTGGCGATCTCCCGCTCCCAACGGTCGCCGTTGGCAAGCAGGCGGTCCTTGTCATAGTAAAGCTCTTCACGTGTTTCCGTGGCAAATTCGAAATTCGGCCCCTCGACGATCGCATCGACCGGGCAGGCCTCCTGGCACAGCCCGCAATAGATGCATTTGACCATGTCGATGTCGTAGCGGGTGGCGCGGCGCGTGCCGTCGTTACGGTGCGGCCCGGCCTCGATGGTGATCGCCTGTGCCGGACAAATCGCTTCGCACAGCTTGCAGGCGATGCAACGTTCCTCGCCGTTGGGATAAAGCCGCAGCGCGTGTTCGCCGCGAAACCGGGGCGAGATCGGATTTTTCTCGAAGGGATAATTGATCGTCGCCTTCGGTTTGAAGAAATAGCGCATCGACAGCACGAAGGCCTGCAAGAACTCTGTGAGGAAAATGGAGCGAGCGGCCTGATCGAGTCGCATGTCAGCCTCTGATGATCTCGAGAACGCCGGCGACGATCGCGACCATGGCAAGCGATATCGGCAAAAACACCTTCCAGCCAAGGCGCATCAATTGGTCGTAGCGGTAACGCGGAACGAAGGCCTTCACCATGGCGAACATGAAGAACACGAAAGTCGCCTTGAGCACAAACCAGATCAAACCGGGGATCCAGGTGAACGGCGCCACCGGGAACGGCGGCAGCCAGCCGCCGAGGAACAAGATCGTCGCCATGGCGCACATGGTGGCGATAGCGACGTATTCGCCGAGCATGAACATCATGTACGGCGTCGAGCCGTACTCGACCATGTAGCCGGCTACGAGTTCTGATTCCGCCTCGACCAGGTCGAAGGGCGGCCGGTTGGTCTCGGCGAGCGCCGACACGAAGAAAATGACGAACATCGGCAAAAGCGGCAGCCAATACCAGCCGAGAAAACCCCACGCGCTATTTTGCGCTTCGACAATGGCCGAAAGATTGAGCGAGCCGACACACAGCAGCACGGTGATGATGACGAAGCCGATGGAGACTTCGTACGACACCATTTGCGCCGCGGAGCGGAGCGCGGCCAGAAATGGATATTTCGAATTCGACGCCCACCCCGCCATGATCACCCCGTAAACGCCCAGCGAGGAGATCGCGAAAATATAAAGTACGCCGACATTGATGTCGGCGATGACCACACCGGCGCTGACCGGGATCACCGCCCAGGCGGCGAGCGCCAGCGTGCAGGCGACGAGCGGAGCGAGCAGAAAGACGCCCTTGTTGGCGCCGGCCGGAATGACCGGCTCCTTGAGCACGAATTTGAGAAGATCGGCGAACGACTGGAACAACCCCCACGGCCCAACGACATTGGGGCCGCGTCTGATCTGCACCGCCGCCCAGATTTTGCGGTCGGCGTAGAGCACATAAGCGGTGGCAATGAGCAGGATGACGAGCAACAGCACGCTCTCAGCCACCATAATGACTAGCGGCCAAATGTAATCGGACCAGAACTCGTTCATGCCTTCGGTCCTACTGCGCCGCGGCCACGGCCGCGCGCCCGTGCGCGATCGCGGAACATTCCGCCATCACCGCGGAGCACCGCGCGATCGGATTGGTGAAATAGAAGTCGCCGATACGCGAGACAAAGGCAGCCTTGTCTGGCGTGCCGCCGAGTGCCGCAAGCCTTTGGATGTCGGCGGCGTCGCCCGGCGCGATTTGGCCTATCTTCATGAAATGCGGATGCGCCTGATAAAGCGCGCGGCGTAACGCGGCAAGCGAATCGTAGGGCAGCTTTTTCCCCAGCACATCAGACAACGCGCGCAGGATCGCCCAATCTTCGCGCGCATCGCCCGGCGGGAAGGACGCGCGGGCCGCCATCTGAACGCGGCCTTCGGTATTCACATAGGTCGCCGATTTTTCCGGATAAGCCGCACCGGGCAGCACCACGTCGGCGCGCGCCGCGCCGCGATCGCCGTGGGTGCCGACATAGACAACGAAGGCGCCCGGCGCGATGTCGATTTCGTCGACCCCGAGGAGAAAAACAATATCGAGGCCGCCTGCTTGCGCCATTTGCGGCGCGGTCAAACCACCCTCCCCCGGCACGAAATTAAGATCAAGCGCGCCAACGCGCGACGCCGCGCTGTGCAGAACGCTAAATCCGTTCCAGCCGTCCTTCATCGCGCCCAGTTCGATCGCCGCCTTGGCGGCGAGCGAGCCAACCGCGGCACCGTCTTTGCGGGCCAAAGCTCCGGCACCGACCAAAACCACCGGCCGCTCGGCTTTCTTCATCGACTCGGCGAAACTGTGCCGCCCAATGTCGGCAAAGGTTTCCGGCCCGGCGCCGATATAGTCGTAGGCGTAGGTGAGCGGCGCCTTGGCACCAATGAGCCCAATCGGAAAGCTCTTCGCGTTGCGCCAACGCTTGCGGATACGCGCATTGAGCACTGCCGCTTCGCTCCGCGGGTTAGCCCCGACAATGAGGAGCGCATCGGCGGTATCGAGCCCGGCAATGGTCGTATTGAACAGGTAGCTTGCGCGGCCCCATTTGGGATCGAACGCGGAGCCGTCCTGGCGGCAATCGAGATTGGTCACTCCAAGGCGAGCCATCAGGTCCTTAAACGCGAAAATCTCCTCGACCGCGGCGAGGTCGCCGACCAGCCCGCCGATCCGTTTCGGCTCGGCGGTTTTCACTCTGCGGGCGATGGCGGCGAAGGCTTCACTCCAGGAAACTTCGCCCAACCGCGCGCCTTCGCGCAGATAGGGACGATCGAGCCGCTGGGAGCGCAGACCATCCGCCACATGCCGCGTCTTGTCGGAAATCCACTCCTCGTTCACATCCTCGTTGACGCGTGGCAGGATGCGCATGACCTCGCGGCCGCGGGTATCGATGCGGATGGCGGAGCCGAGCCCATCCATCACGTCGATCGATTCGGTCTTGTTAAGCTCCCACGGACGGGCGGCAAATTCATAAGGCTTCGATGTCAGCGCCCCGACCGGACAGAGATCGACGACGTTGCCCTGCAATTCCGACGTCATGGCCTCTTCGAGGTAAGTGGTAATCTCCATGTCCTCGCCGCGCCCGATGGCGCCGAGTTCAGGAACGCCTGCGACCTCCGTCGCGAAACGGACGCATCGCGTGCACTGGATGCAACGGTTCATCGAGGTCTTGACCAGCGCGCCCAGATATTTGTCCTCGACCGCGCGCTTATTCTCGCGGAAGCGGCTTTGATCGACGCCGTAGGCCATGGCCTGATCTTGCAGGTCGCATTCGCCGCCCTGATCGCAGATCGGACAATCGAGCGGGTGATTGATGAGCAGGAATTCCATCACGCCTTCGCGGGCCTTGCGCACCATCGGCGAACGCGTCTTGATTTCTGGCGGCTCGCCCTTCGGTCCGGGCCGGCAATCGCGCACGCCCCAGGCGCAGCTCGCCACCGGCTTCGGCGAGCCGGCAAGCTCGACCAGGCACATCCGGCAATTGCCCGCGATCGACAGCCGCTCCTGATAGCAGAAGCGCGGAATCTCCGCGCCCGCGGCTTCGCACGCTTGAAGGAGCGTGTATTCCGCCGGGACGTCGATTTCCTTGCCGTCGACGATAAGTTTGGTCATCTAAAGTCCGCTGCCTTTAAGTCGTCTCAAATGCGAATCGCGTCGAGTACTGCCGCCGCTTCCGGCACCGGCGGGTCGAGCACACCTTCTACATCGGGATTGGCCGTGTATTCGTCGATCCGGCGCTCGATTTCCGGACGAAAATGCCGCAACAGGCCTTGCACTGGCCAGGCTGCCCCGTCGCCGAACGCGCAGATGGTGTGACCTTCGATCTGCGTGGTCACTTCCCAGAGCATATCGATCTCGCGTTTGAAGGCGTGGCCTTCGGCCATGCGGTTAAGCACGCGCCACATCCAGCCCATGCCCTCGCGGCACGGCGTGCATTGGCCGCAACTCTCGTGCTTGTAGAAATAGGAAATACGCGCCATGGCGCGCACGATATCGGCGCTCTTGTCCATGACGATGACGGCGGCCGTGCCGAGCGCCGATTTCTTTTCCCGGCAACCGTCGAAATCCATCAACAGCGTGTCGGCCTGATCCGGCCCCGCGGGTATGAGCGGCATCGATGAGCCGCCGGGGATGACCGCGAGCAAATTATCCCAACCGCCGCGCACGCCGCCGGCGTGGCGATCGATCAGTTCGCGCAGCGGAATGCCCATGTTTTCTTCGACGGTGCACGGCCGCTCGACGTGACCGGAAATGCAATACAGCTTGGTGCCGGTATTGTTTTGCCGTCCAATGCCTGCAAACCACGCCGCGCCCCGGCGCATGATGTCGGGGACTTGGGCAACGGTTTCGACGTTGTTGACCGTCGTCGGGCATCCATAGAGTCCCATATTGGCGGGGAATGGCGGCTTGAGCCGCGGCATTCCCTTCTTGCCCTCCAGGCTTTCCAGTAATGCGGTTTCTTCGCCACAGATATAGGCGCCGGCGCCGTGATGGACGACGATGTCGAAATCGAAACCGTGAATGTTGTTTTTGCCGATTAGCTTCGCGTCGTAGGCCTGCGCGACCGCGGCTTCGACTCGCTCCCGCTCGCGGATGAACTCGCCGCGGATGTAGATGTAGCAAGTGTGCACGCCCATCGCGCAGCCGGCGATCAGACATCCTTCGACCAGAAGATGCGGATCATTCCGCATGACCTCGCGGTCCTTGCAGGTACCCGGTTCGGATTCGTCGGCGTTGACGACGAGATAGCTGGGGCGCCCTTCAGATTGCTTCGGCATGAAGGACCATTTGACGCCGGTCGGAAATCCGGCGCCGCCGCGCCCGCGCTGGCCCGATGCTTTGACTTCGTTGACAATGGCGTCGCGGCCTTTTTCCAGGATCGCCTTGGTGCCATCCCAGGCGCCGCGAGCCCGCGCGCCGGCCAGCCCCCAATCGTGCCGACCGTAGAGATTCCTGAAGATGCGGTCTTTGTCAGCGAGCACTGTTCTTTATCCGCGTCTTTGATCGGTTGAGTCGGCAATCGGCGGCTTCGGCACCGGCGCTTCGTGAATGTTAGCCGCCTCGCCAGGTTTCTTCGCGTCGCTGTCGCTCAAGGCAGGCCCCGTTTGCGGGGGCTTGCCGTTTGTTGCGTATAATGACGGATCGGTCAGCGTCGTCTCGCCGCCGATCGGCGCCGAAAGATGCCGGTCGATTTGCGGCCCCGGCTTTGGTGTTTTTCCGGCCGCGAGCTCATCGAGAATGCGCGCCAACGAATCCGGCGTCAGATCCTCGTAATAATCGGCGTTGATTTGGACCATCGGCGCGTTGACGCACGCGCCCAGGCACTCGACCTCGGTCCAGGAAAAAACGTCGTCGGCGGAGACGTGATCTTGTCCGCCGATCACGCGCCGGCAGACGGCTTTCAGCTCCTCCGATCCCCGGAGCATGCAGGGGGTTGTGCCGCACAATTGCACGTGAAAGCGGCCGACCGGGGCGAGGTTGAACATGGTGTAGAAGGTCGCCACTTCGAGTACGCGGATTCTGGCCATGCCGAGCATGTCCGCCACCGCCTCGATCGCCTTCTGCGGCAGCCAGCCGCCGCACTGCTCCTGTGCACGCCAAAGAATTGGAATGACCGCCGATTGCTGGCGACCCGGCGGATATTTGCCGATTTTCACCTTCGCCCATTCCAGGTTCTCGGGCGAGAATGCAAAACTCGGGGGCTGTTTCTCGGCGAGACGGCGCACGCTCATCGGTCGATCTCGCCAAAAACAATGTCGATCGAGCCGAGGATTGCGGTGACGTCCGCCAGCATGTGGCCGCGACAAAGGAAATCCATGGCTGCCAGGTGCGCGAAACCCGGCGCACGGATCTTGCAGCGGTATGGCCGGTTGCCGCCGTCAGCCACCAAATAAACGCCGAACTCGCCCTTGGGGGCTTCGACCGCGGCATAGATTTCGCCGGCGGGTACGTGAAAGCCCTCGGTATAAAGCTTGAAATGATGAATGAGCGCTTCCATCGAGCGCTTCATGACGGCGCGGCGCGGCGGCACAATTTTATGATCGTCGACCACCACCGGCCCCTGCCCTGCCGCGGTGCGCAACAGTTCGACGCATTGCTTCATGATGCTCACCGATTGGCGCATCTCCTCCATGCGCACACAATAGCGATCGTAGCAGTCGCCGTGCTTGCCGACCGGGATATCGAAGTCGAGCTCAGAATAGCACTCGTAGGGCTGAGCCTTGCGCAAATCCCATGCCGCGCCCGACCCGCGCACCATCACGCCCGAGAAACCGCGCGCCCAAGCGTCGGCAAGCTCCACCACGCCGACATCGACGTTGCGTTGTTTGAAAATACGGTTCTCGGTCAACAACTCTTCGAGATCGTCGCACACTTTCAGGAATGGATCGCAGAACGCGCCGATGTCGTCCACGAGCTTGGGCGGCAGATCCTGATGGACTCCGCCAATGCGGAAATAAGCCGCATGCATGCGCGAACCGGACGCACGCTCGTAGAACAGCATCAGCTTTTCGCGTTCCTCAAATCCCCACAGCGGCGGCGTGAGCGCGCCCACATCCATCGCCTGGGTGGTGACGTTGAGGAGATGCGACAATAGCCTGCCGATCTCGCAGTAAAGCACGCGGATGATTTGCGCGCGTTTCGGGATCGCAAGCCCGAGCAACTTCTCGGCCGCGAGACAAAACGCGTGTTCCTGGTTCATCGGCGCGACGTAATCGAGCCGGTCGAAATAGGGAATCGCCTGCAGATAAGTCTTGTTCTCGATTAGCTTTTCGGTGCCGCGATGCAGAAGCCCGATATGCGGATCGACCCGCTCCACCACCTCACCGTCGAGCTCGAGAACAAGGCGCAATACGCCGTGAGCCGCCGGATGTTGCGGCCCAAAGTTGATGGTAAAGTTTCGCTGCGTCTCGGCGCTCATGCTTGCGCCATTTGTGTTTCACGCACTTTTGCGGCCTTGGCCGCCACCCGCGCATTGAATTTGTCCCAGGCGACGACGAAACGTTCGTGCCGGCCTTCGCCAATAAGATCCATGCCGTCGTGAGCCTTGACGGAAAACGCAACCCGCTGGCCGACAATCTCCACGCATTCCGCATCGACGCTGACGGTCATGCCCGGAGGCGTCGCGGCGAGGTGGCTCACGTCGACATGCACGCCGACGCTGCCTTCGCCCGCATCAAGATGCGCGGCGAGAAGCTCGCTGCATGCCCATTCCATCAGAATGATCATGTAGCCGGTCGCGAATACCTCGGGCATCGATGCAATGATCTTCGATTCCGGAAAGGTGTGCGGAACGGTCTTGTCGGCCGCGACCGTATAGCTAAGACGATGCTTCAAACCGGGCTTGAGCGTCGATTTCATGCTCTGACCACGCTCACGAACCCTGCCCGCCAATTTTTCCGGCTTTCTCGTCACCGGGCAGATCGTAATCCGGTCCTTCCCATGGCGACAGGAAATCGAAGTTGCGGAACTCCTGCGTCAAGCTCACCGGCGAATAGACGACACGTTTGAGTTCGTCGTCGTAACGCACCTCAACAAATCCGGTCAGCGGAAAATCCTTGCGCAACGGATAGCCGTCGAACCCGTAGTCGGTGAGCAGCCTGCGCATGTCCGGATGGCCGGTGAACGCGATGCCGTAGAGGTCGAAGACCTCGCGCTCGAACCAATCGGCGCCGGGAAACACTTCAATGGCGGAGTTCACCGGTGTCAATTCGTCGGTTTCGATCTTGATGCGAATGCGCGCATTGTGCTTCGGCGAAAGCAAATGATAGACAACGTCGAACCGGCGCTCGCGGCTCGGCCAATCGACGGCGGCAATGTCGACAATATTCCAGAACAAACAACGCGGGTCATCGCGCAGGAAACGCAAGACCGCGACAATGTCGGCGGACCGCGCCTTCACCGTCAGCTCTTGGTGCGTTACCGAATATTGTTCGACCGCGGGAGAAAGCGCCGTCGCGATGGTTCGGCCGAGGTTGTCGAGTATTTCATCCATGATCAGCGTTCGATGGTGGACGTGCGCCGGATTTTTTTCTGTAGCAGGAGCACGCCGTACAGCAGCGCCTCGGCAGTAGGCGGACAACCCGGCACATAGATGTCGACCGGCACGATGCGGTCGCAGCCGCGCACCACCGAATAGGAATAGTGGTAATAGCCGCCGCCGTTGGCACAGGAACCCATCGAGATGACGTAGCGCGGCTCCGGCATTTGGTCGTATACCTTGCGCAAAGCCGGAGCCATTTTATTGGTCAGCGTCCCGGCGACAATCATGACGTCGGATTGGCGGGGCGAGGCGCGCGGCGCGAATCCGAATCGTTCCGCGTCATAGCGCGGCATCGACATTTGCATCATCTCGACGGCGCAGCAGGCAAGACCGAACGTCATCCACATCAGCGAGCCGGCACGCGCCCAGGCGATAAGGTCATCCGCCGCGGCGACCAGAAAGCCCTTGTCGGTCAGTTCCGACCTGACTTTCCCGAACAACGGATCGTTCGCGCCGGTTGGAGTTCCGGCGTGCGGCGCGACGATGTGCTGGCGCTGGGCGACGATGGTGGGTTCGCTCACGTCCATTCGAGCGCTCCCTTCTTCCACTCGTAGATAAATCCGATCGTCAGAACTGCAAGGAAGAGCATCATCGACCAAAAACCAAACAAGCCGAGCTTGCCGAAGGCGACTGCCCAGGGAAACAAAAAGCTGACTTCGAGATCGAAGATAATGAAAAGGATGGCGACCAGATAAAACCGGACGTCAAATTTCATGCGCGCGTCGTCGAAAGCGTTGAAGCCGCATTCGTAAGCCGACAGTTTTTCCGGGTCGGGCTGCTTATAGGCGAGCAGAAAAGAGGATAGCAACAGCGCGAGCCCGATGACCAGCGCGACACCGATGAAGATGACAAGCGGGAGATAGCCGAGCAGCAACTGATTGAGCGATTGAGCCATCGGTGCTCCTCCGGTCGGCCGTCGGGCGGGACGGCCTTTTGCTACCTCAGGAACGTGCCCTCCACGCGGCGGTTCCGCCCAAGCAAGGACCGCGATGCCCCAATCTCAGCGGTTTCGCGTTGGAATAATTCGAATATTTGCGACCCTTAGCGCAGTGCACAAAAACGCGCAAGACACGGGGCCGCGTCCCAGCGGGCGATAATCCAGCGTCGGAATTTTGCGCAAGCGCCGAGTCAAAACTGGAGGCAGCGCCCTTGCTTAAGTCGTTGAAAAAGCTGGCGGGAGCGACGGGACTCGAACCCGCGACCTTCGGCGTGACAGGCCGACGCTCTAACCAACTGAGCTACGCCCCCGCGGGCGCGTTCGCACTTAAGGCGCGCGGTCCGGCGAGTCAAGGAATTCGGGCCTAAATGCGCTCTTACAATGGCCTTGCGCATGCCATAGAAGCTGACCAGATAGGGCGGGATAACGGGCAAAATGCCTGTGGAATCGGCAAAACAACGTGGTCAGCCGAAACCGAATCGTCTAATTGCATCGAGTTGGCGGGCACTTTTCGCCGGTCAAAGATTCATCGAGGAGGGTCTAATGGCAAATAAACCAGCCACAACCGTTACATTGAAGCATCTTGCTGCAAGCCTTGCGGAAGACAATGAAATGTCAAAAAAGCAATCGGAGACGATCCTCGCGGGTCTGGTCAGCCAAATTGTCAAGCATCTGAAAAAGGGCGAGCGCATTCGCATTGGCGGCCTCGGCATTCTGCAAGTCCGCAAGCGCGCCGCTCGCATGGGCCGCAACCCCGCAACGGGCGAAGCAATTCAGATCAAGGCGAGCAAGAAAGTCGCCTTCCGCGCGTCGAAAGAACTAAAAGAAGCAATCTGACATCGCGCGAGCGTTTGGGCGCCTGATGACGGGAACTCCGCCTTCCGTCATCAGGCGTCTTTGTTTTCGCTACTCTGAACTTTGGTGGTGGGCGGTGACGGACTCGAACCGCCGACATCCTGCGTGTAAAGCAGACGCTCTACCAGCTGAGCTAACCGCCCTGGGGCAAGATTTATCTCCGGCTCGCGGTCTCCTGCAAGTCCAACCGGGAATTTGACACGGGCGATCCGACCACGCGGCAAAAACCCAGCCGCGGGGCGAGTGACGGTACCGTTCGCGATACCTCTGACCTTTAAGCCGTAGTCGTCTCTGCCGTCGGCGGCGCTTGCGCGTCATCATTGGCCGCGGCGCTCGTGGCGCGGGCGACGTGGTCGGCGAGCCGCACCCAAGACTGCGCCAAGGTCAGCCAAAGCACTTTATCGCTCTGGTCGTCGGCGGCGCGGGCCATTGCTACGCATTCTTTGGCATGTTCCCGATGGTTTCGGCTTCGATGATCTTGAATGATCCCCATTAAAACCCCCGACTAACGCGACACGACGGGGATTATGTGCGGCAAAGTACGGCGCGCCCACGATCAATCGATGGCATAAAACAGGCGCGTGCGACGCAAAAAATGGCATTTGATCGCGCCGTTTGCCCATCTGTTAAACTAAACGGATCATTAAAAATCAGCTGCACTTTCAAACAAATGGCATGCATGCCAGTCTTAGCTGCACTGCAGCAAAATATATGGTGCAGCGCACAGCGGCCGTTTATGTCGGAGGCAGAAACCCGGCCGGCTCCGCGATCGTCACCGGGGAAAGGATTGGAGACCAAGACATGCTTACTTCCATTGCCCGACTCTTCAACGAGTGGAAGCGCTATAGCGAAGCCCGGCGAGAGCTTTCGCATCTGAGCGATCGCGAGCTCGCCGACATCGGCATCACGCGTTCGGACATTGACCGCATTGCGCTTGGCCAAGCGGATCGCTGACCAACTCATTCAGGCGAACTAAAAGCAGCGCCCGCCGGCTTGGCGGGCGTCGCTTTTTTTACGGATGGCGACGGCTTCCCGCCGCGTTGGTCGCTCACGTCCCGCGTGCTAC
>DATNNI010000443.1:0-4190 GCA_035601915.1 Xanthobacteraceae bacterium | reverse complement strand
GGCCTGCGACGTGATGAATTGGCCGCGTGCCGCCTCGACGGCTTGCCGCGTGCCGGTGGGGATTGTGGCGTCTCGCAGGTGGCGATCGAGCGCGCGGTCGTAAATGCCGAGCGCCAGCATGCCGAAGATGGCAACGGCAAGTAGGTTGGCCAGCGAGGCGTCGGCATTGTTGATCGCCGACGCGGTCCCGGTTTCGTGCGCCGGCACCGCGTTGAGGACCGCGGTCGTCAGCGGAGCAACGCTTATTGCCATACCAAATCCAAGAACCGTGGTTGAGCCAAGAAAAGCCCAGTAGGATTCGCCGCCGACCGACCACGCCAGTAGCGCAAATCCCAAAGCCGCAATCGCCGGTCCAACAACGAGAGGCAATCGGGCGCCAAAGCGGTCGAGCAAGCCCCCTGACCACCGCGACAACAACACCATGACGATGGTCAAGGGCAAGAACACCGCGCCGGCAAGCACGGCCGAATACCCGTGCACCTGAATGATCGCGAATGGCAGAAAAAAGAACGTAGCGCCGAGCGCGGCGTAGAGCAGGAGCGTCAGCAGGTTGACGGCGGAAAAGGTCCGCGATCGGAACAGATGGAGCGGCAACATTGGTGCCGTGCTATACCGCTCCACCCCGAGGAAGGCCGCAAGCAACAACACTCCGCCAGCGAGTGCCGCTACGACTCTCACATCGCTCCAGCCGACAGCGGGCGCCGCCATGAGGCCAAAGCAAACCGCGCCCAAGCCGAGCAATGCCAAGATGGCGCCGCGCCAATCGAGCATCCCCCGTGCCTGCGGATCGACGCTTTCCGGAATGTGCGCGTAGGCGATCCACATAGCGAATAGCGCGATCGGCGGATTTATCAGAAAGATCCATCGCCAGGTGAAATGGTCAACGATCCATCCGCCCAGAAGTGGACCGATGGCGGAGGCAACGGCCGAGAACGCCGCCCAAGTACCGATCGCCTTGCCGCGCTCGCTCTCGTCGAATGAGGCGCCGATCAGCGCCAGTGCGCACGGGACCAGGAGCGCGGCGCCCACTCCCTGGACTGCCCTCGCGGTGATGAGTTGCGCGATACCCGGCGAAAGGCCGCACCACAGCGACGCCGCAGCAAATACCGCAAGCCCGCTGATGAAAATTTTTCGGCGGCCGTAGCGGTCGGCCGCCGCGCCGCCGACGAGCAACAGAGCCGAAAGGCACAGCGTATAGGCGTTGACCAGCCACTGAATGACTTCCACTGACGCCGTTAAGTCCTTCTCAATCGCCGGCAGCGCGACGTTGACCACGGATTCGTCGATATTGGCGGTGGCTGAAGCCAAGATCGTCGCTAATAGAACCCACGACTTTTGCCGGGCGGTACAGTCCGCGGCCGCGCGCGTCGAGCGGATGACGCCTTCATCGCAGGGCGCGGCATTTGGGTTGATCACGATCAATGGTCCCAGGGCGTCATCGGCGCATCTTCACCACGCTGGCTGCAATATCCTGCCGCCATCGATCGATTGGCGCCGGCGACTACTGCGCCACCACGCCGGCCGGCGCCGTTTCCAGGTTGAACGCGGCGGCGAATAACGCGCGGGTGTAGTCGGTCTGAGGGTTTGCAAAAAGTGAGGCGGCGTCGCCGCTCTCGACGACTTTTCCGTGGCGCATGACCAAGAGCCGGCTCGCCAGCGCCGCGACCACGCGCAAGTCGTGCGAAATGAAAAGGTAGGTGAGGTTGCGCCGCTTCTGCAGGTCGCGGAACAGGTCGACCATCTGCGACTGGATCAGCATGTCGAGGGCGCTGGTCGGCTCGTCGAGCACCACGAAAGTGGGCTCGAGCACGATGGCGCGCGCGACCGCGATGCGCTGGCGCTGACCGCCCGAGAATTCATGCGGGAAGCGAAACCGCGTCGCGGAATCGAGCCCGACGTCGCTGAGCGCTCGCGCCACCCGCTGGTCGCGTTCCCGCTCGGTCATGGCCGGATGATGGACCGTCAGCCCCTCTTTGATGATTTCCGCCACCGAAAGCCGCGGCGACAGCGAGCCGTAAGGATCCTGAAACACGATCTGCATGTCGAGCCGGAACGGCCGCATCTGTTTGAAGCGCAGGCCCTGGAGCTGGTTGCCGAGGAACACGATCGGACCGTCAGAGGATATCAGGCGCAGCAGCGCAAGACCGAGCGTGGTCTTTCCCGAGCCCGATTCGCCGACAACGCCGAGGGTTTCGCCTTTACGGATTTCGAGGCTGACGCCGTCGACCGCCTTGATATGGCCGACGACTTTGCGCATTAGCCCGCGCTTGATGGGAAACCAAACTTTCAGGTCGGTCGTCTGTAACACGATCGGCGCTTGCGGCTGCGGCGGCGCCGGGTCCGGCTTCGGCTCGGCGGCCAGGAGCGCCCGGGTATACGGATGTGCGGGCGCCGCGAACACCCGCTCGACATCGCCCTGCTCGACGATCTTGCCTTCCTTCATCACGCAGACCCGCTGCGCGATCTTGCGCACAATGCCGAGGTCGTGGGTGATGAAGAGGAGCGACATCCCGAGCCGTTTCTGAATGTCCTGCAACAGCTCGATGATTTGGGCCTGCACGGTGACGTCGAGCGCGGTGGTCGGTTCATCGGCGATCAATAGGTCCGGCTCGTTCGCGAGCGCCATGGCGATCATGACGCGCTGGCGCTGGCCGCCGGAAAGCTGGTGCGGATAGCTTGCGAGCCGGCTCTGCGGATCGGGTATTCCGACTTGCGTCAGCAGCTCGAGGGTTCGCGCCCGCGCCGCGGCACCGGTCACGCCGCGATGCAGCAGCAAAATCTCGGCGATCTGTTTTTCGATTGTGTGCAGCGGATTGAGCGACGTCATCGGCTCCTGGAACACAATGGTGATGTCGTCGCCGCGCACACGGCGCATGTCGCGTTCGGAAAGTGGCAAGAGATTGCGGCCTTTGAACAGGATTGCGCCGGACGGGTGACGTGCGGCCGGATAAGGCAGAAGTTTAAGAATAGACAGCGCCGTCACCGACTTACCCGAGCCGGATTCACCGACCAGCGCCACGGTCTCGCCCTTGCCGACGTCGAACGAGACCCGATCGACCGCGAGCGACGTGCGACCGTCGGAATGAAAAGCGACGGAAAGATCGCGGACAACGAGAAGGGGCTCGGTCATGCAAATCCCACCGTCATCTAAATGTTTTTCGCGGATCAAAGGCGTCGCGCACCGCTTCGCCGACGAAGATCAAAAGCGAGAGCATCAACGCCACGGTGAAAAAGCCGGTGAGCCCGAGCCATGGCGCCTGGACGTTGGCTTTGCCCTGAGAGAGCAGCTCACCGAGCGACGGCGAGCCCGGCGGCAGGCCGAAGCCGAGAAAGTCAAGCGCGGTGAGTGTCATCACCGACGACGACATGATGAACGGCAGGAAGGTCATGGTGGCGACCATGGCGTTGGGCAACAGATGGCGGAACATAATGACGGCGTTCGATACGCCGAGCGCGCGCGCCGCCTGGATGTATTCGAAATTGCGGCCGCGCAAAAATTCGGCGCGCACCAGGCCGACCAGGCGGGTCCAGGAGAACAGGAGCAGGATGCCGAGCAGCACGAAGAACCCGGGCACCAATACGGAGGAAATGATCAGTAGCAGATAAAGCTCCGGTACCGAGGTCCAAATTTCCAGGAAACGCTGGAACAAGAGGTCGGTCCACCCGCCGAAATAACCTTGCACCGCGCCGGCCGCGACGCCGATGATCGACGAGACAATGGTCAAGATCAGACCGAACAAGACCGAGACACGGAAGCCGTAGATCAGACGCGCGAACACATCACGGCCTTCGTCGTCGGTGCCGAGCCAGTTGTATTCGAGATCGTTGCAGCCGTGGAGGTGCTTGCGCTCCACGACGGTTTTGCATTGCGCTTCCGACAGCATCCAGGTCGGCGGTGACGGTGCAGGCGTCGGCAAATCGAGATTGTGCGTGTCGTAGGAGTAGCGGATCGGCGCCCAGATTATGCTGCCGCCCTTATCGGCGATCAGCTTTTGCACGAAAGGATCGCGGTAGTCGGTCGCGGTTTCGAAGTCACCGCCGAAAGTGGTTTCCGGATAGGTGAAGAATGCGGGGAGATAAGACTTGCCGGCGTAGCTGACGTAAATCGGTTTGTCGTTGGCGACGAATTCGGCGAACAGCGACACGATAAACAGCACAAGAAAGAGCCAAAGCGACCAGAACCCGCGGCG
>DATNNI010000442.1:0-8820 GCA_035601915.1 Xanthobacteraceae bacterium | reverse complement strand
CGCCGACACCTTCCGCGGTTTCTTGCGGCAATATCCAAGCGACCGGTTGGCGCCGGAAGCGCAGTATTGGCTCGGCGAAAGTCTTTTCCAGCAGCAGCAATATCGCGACGCCGCCGAATCCTTCCTCGCCGTTTCGACCAAATACGAAACTACCGCGCGCGCGCCGGAAGCCTTATTGCGGCTTGGCCAATCGCTGGCTGCTTTGGGTGAAAAGGAAGCCGCCTGTGCATCGCTCGGCGAAGTGTTGCGGAAATATCCGCATGCCTCCGCCGGGATAAAGCAAGCGGTGGATCGAGAACAAAAGCGTGGCCATTGCTGATGAAGCGCTTCGCGAGGGTGAAGCGAACGCGCTGTTCGGTGATCTTACAGATCTGCGCGGTCTGATCCTCGCCGTTTCCGGCGGTCCGGATTCGACCGCTCTTCTTGTCATGGCCGCCGGTTGGGCGAAGCGCGTAAAATCGCAGCTCAAGCGCTCGCCCAAACTCGTCGCTGTCACCGTCGATCATGGACTTCGTGCCGAATCCCGCCGCGAGGCCACGGCGGTGAAGCGGCTGGCGCGGCGGCTCGGTGTCGCGCATCGCACCGTGCGCTGGCGCGGACAAAAGCCGAGCACCGGCCTGCAAGCAGCGGCGCGCGCTGCGCGCTATCGCTTGTTGGCGCGGGAGGCGGCGCGGGCCGGCTTCGTGCATATCGTCACGGCGCATACGCTCGACGATCAGGCCGAAACGCTGCTGTTTCGTCTCGCCCGCGGCAGCGGCCTCACTGGCCTTGCCGGAATGGCGCCGATTTCAACGCTCCCCACAAGCGCGGATCGGGAGATCTTTCTCCTTCGTCCCCTGCTTGGCATCCCAAAAACACGGCTGATCGCGACGCTCCGGGCCGCCGGCGTTGACTACAACGATGATCCGAGCAACCGCGATCCGCGTTTTGCGCGCACGCGGCTGCGCGGCTTGCTGCCGCGGCTCGCGGCGGAGGGTCTCGACGCGAAAACTTTGGCGCGGTTGGGTTCGCGCATGCGGCGCGCGGAAGCGGCGGTTGAATTTGCGGTTGGCGCCGCGCGCACGGCGCTCGCGCCCGAGCCTTGGCGCCGGCGCGGACCGATCGTCTTCGCCGCGCGCGCGTTCGGCGATCTTCCACACGAAGTGGGGCTGCGCCTTCTTGGCCGTGCGATCGCGCATGTCGGCGACGAGGGGCCGGTCGAACTGGGCAAGCTCGAACTCGTTTATGACAGCGTGCGCGCATCGCCGCCGCCGCGGCGTACGCTCGCGGGCGCGCTCATCAGCCTTCGCGACAGGAAATTGACCATCGAACGCGCGCCGCCGCGCCGGGCGGCGGCAAAGCGCCGAATCCGCAAGAAGACCTTTAAGAAATAATTGTAAATTCGGCGGCTTCCATGTTCTGGGCTTCCCTTGGCAGGGCCCCGCCCGGACCCTACATTGCCGAGGGTATAGAGACGTGAAGCGGCCATTAATTCGTAAGCAGGCTTAAACGGTCGACGCCGGGCCACCGGCCGGGGACATGAAATGAACGCCAATCTTCGGAATTTCGCCCTTTGGGTCATTATTGTCCTGCTGCTGCTCGCTCTTTTCACGCTTTTCCAGAATCCCGGCCAGCACACCACCTCGCAAGACATTTCCTTCTCGCAATTGCTGACCGAGGTCGATCAAGGCCGCGTGCGCGACGTCGTCATCCAGGGGCCGGAAATCCACGGCACGTTTAACGATGGTCATTCTTTCCAGACGTATTCCCCGAGCGATCCCTCGCTGGTGCAGCGGCTCTACAACAAAGGCGTTTCGATTACGGCGCGGCCGCAGACCGAGAATGTGCCTTGGTTCGTCTCGCTGCTCATCTCTTGGCTGCCGTTTGTCGCGCTGATCGGCGTATGGATTTTCCTCTCGCGGCAAATGCAGGGCGCTGGCGGCAAGGCGCTCGGTTTCGGCAAGTCGCGCGCAAAACTTTTGACCGAGGCGCATGGCCGCGTCACGTTCGACGATGTCGCTGGCGTCGATGAGGCGAAGCTCGACTTGCAGGAGATTGTCGAATTCCTGCGCGACCCGGGCAAATTCCAGCGGCTCGGCGGCCGCATTCCCCGTGGGCTGCTGCTGGTCGGCCCGCCCGGCACCGGCAAGACGCTGCTCGCCCGCGCCATCGCCGGCGAAGCCAACGTGCCGTTCTTCACCATTTCCGGCTCCGACTTTGTCGAGATGTTTGTCGGCGTCGGCGCCTCGCGCGTGCGCGACATGTTCGAGCAAGCGAAGAAGAATGCCCCGTGCATCATCTTCATCGACGAAATCGACGCCGTCGGCCGTCACCGCGGCGCCGGCCTTGGCGGCGGCAATGATGAGCGCGAGCAGACGCTCAACCAGCTCCTCGTCGAGATGGACGGCTTCGAGGCCAACGAAGGCATTATCCTGATCGCCGCGACCAACCGGCCCGACGTGCTCGATCCAGCGTTGCTGCGGCCCGGCCGTTTCGACCGGCAAGTGGTGGTGCCGAATCCGGACGTGGTCGGCCGCGAGCAGATTCTCAAAGTTCACGTGCGCAAGGTGCCGCTCGCGCCCGACGTCAATCTTCGGACCATCGCGCGCGGCACTCCCGGCTTTTCCGGCGCCGATCTGATGAACCTCGTCAACGAAGCGGCGCTGATGGCGGCGCGGCGCAACAAGCGCATGGTCACGCAAGTCGAGTTCGAGGACGCCAAAGACAAAGTGATGATGGGCGCCGAGCGAAAGTCGCTGGTGATGACGGAAGAGGAGAAGCTCCTCACTGCTTACCACGAGGGCGGCCACGCCATCGTCGCGATCAACGTCAAGGCGACCGATCCGGTGCACAAGGCGACCATCATTCCGCGCGGCCGGGCGCTCGGCATGGTCATGCAGCTTCCGGAGCGCGACAAGCTGTCGATGTCGCTCGAGCAGATGACGGCGCGGCTCGCCATCATGATGGGCGGTCGCGTCGCCGAGGAACTTGTGTTCGGCCGCGAAAAGGTGACCTCGGGCGCCGCGTCCGACATCGAGCAGGCAACCAAGCTTGCGCGCATGATGGTGACGCGCTGGGGCCTCTCCAATTCGCTTGGCACCGTCGCCTACGGCGAGAACCAGGAGGAGGTCTTCCTCGGCTATTCGGTGGCCCGCCAGCAAAATATTTCCGAAGCGACCGTGCAGAAGATCGACGCCGAGATCAGGCGGCTGGTGGAGGAGGGCTATCAGGAAGCCCAGCAGATCCTCACCGACAAGCGCACCGATCTGGAAACGCTGGCCAAGGGCTTGCTTGAGTTCGAGACTTTGAGCGGCGACGAGATCAAGGACCTGATCATGGGCAAGCGGCCGACCAGGGAATCGATCATCGAACCAACGACGCCGCGCAACACCACGGTGCCGACAGCAGGCGCGGGACGCAACCGTCCGCGCCCGGAAGCCGGGCCGATGGAGCCGCAGCCGCAAAGCTAGTTTCCCCCGGCACGTCTTCTCTTTCCCCTTATTTGCTAGGATTTTTGCCGGGCTTCGACCCCCGGGTTTTGCCCGCCATCTCGCTGTTCGCTTTTCTCCTAAAAATTGTTATTTTATTTCTTACCCGTATTGCGTGTAGGATTAAAAGCTGCTTCACTTCGGGTTGCGAATGCCGGGACTGGGGGTCCTTGCGAAACGCACCTGAGCGCGCCTGAGGCGTGAGGCTGCGTGTTTTCTTCGGCGAGAATTGCCGTCGCGACGAAATGAGGCCGACGCAAGCGGCCTTCAGCTCCTGGTCCACACATCAACCGGCGCGTTTGCCAGGAGAGCAGATATGGCCAAGAGAGCACGCAAGACATTCCAGCCGCAGCACCATCCGTTCAGGATGGGACGCCGGCGCCCGCTGGCGCGTTGTCCGCGCTTTAGTCTGCGCAATTATCTGATGAAAGACTTGTCGCCGCCTCCGGCGAGCTGCGACTATTCAGCGAAAGCCGGCAAAGCGCTTTCGCAACTGTACCTCAACGACAAGCTCGGCGACTGCGTGATCGCCGGTATCGGCCATGTGGTGGGGGTGCTGACCGCCGGCGCGGGCAACCAGTTCGTCTATAGCGACGACCAGATCCTTCAGCTCTACGAAGCGATCGGCGGATATGTTCCCAACCATCCGAATACCGACGACGGCTGCGACGAGCAAACCGCGCTGAATTATTGGCAGCACCACGGCGCGCCTTCCGGCACTCACAAGATCGCCGGCTGGGTCGCGGTAAACGGCGCGGACCCCAACGAATATCGCACGGCGTTGTGGCTGTTCGAGAACCTCTATTTCGGCCTCGAACTGCCGGACAAATGGGTCAGTCCGATGCCGACGAGGCCGGGCTTCACGTGGGACGTCGCCGGTCCGCCCAATCCGGACAACGGACATTGCGTGGTCGGCGCCGGCTACAGCAATAAAGGCGTGAAGATTTGCACTTGGGGCATGCTTGGCACGCTTACCGACGAAGCCGTCGAGAAATACGCCACCACCGCCGGGTCGGGCGAGCTTTACACCGTCATTAGTCAGGATGCGATCAACAAGGCGACGCAAAAGGCGCCGGCCGGTTTCGATTGGAGTCAGTTGATCGCCGACTTCGATTCCATGGGCGGCAACTTGGCGCCGCCAGCGACGCTCAGGCGCCGAAGAGCATAACGCCGCAATCGGCGCTCCCGCCCGCTCGCTGGGAGCGTCGTTCCGCGCTCGCATCAACATTCACGGGGGTTCGGTGGGTAAAATGCGGACCAACACCTATGCGGACGCCGATCTGCAGCGGCGTTCCGATCTCGCCACCAGTCTCAAATATGGCGCCAAGGCGCCGGCGCCGCCCACGGTCAAAGGCAGCTACGCTGAGAATATCCCATTCCCGGCCGGACTGGCGCCGACGCCGAAGCCAATTACTCCGGCGCCGAAGCCGGACGACGCGCTGCCGCAAGCCGACGTGATTGCCATGATGGATACGACGGCGGAGTCGGCCGCCATGGCCGACGTGCTCACGCCGGGCCACCGGCCGACGACGTGGTACCCGTATGCCAAGAATTTCACCGCAGAGTTTCTGCCGCAGATCGGGCCGAGTGGCCCGTCGCGGCAAAGCCAAAGGCTCGGCAGCTATTTCATGACGCAGATCGGCAACAAGAAAGTCCTGGTCTACAAGACCGAGCTGCACATGCACGAAGACGCAAAAAAGCTTGCCAACGGCGGCTATACGCTGCCGATCAAGGACATGTTCAAGCAGATGATCGCCGACGCCAAGCCGCAAGTGTTCTTGACCACCGGCACCGCCGGCGGCCTCTATTGCAGCATGCAGCTTGGCGACGTGATGGTGAGCCGCGCCGCGCAGTTTTACTGTCAGAAGGACTTTGCCTCAGCGCCGTTCAATCACCAAAAATATCAGTCGAGCTGGAACGTGCCGGCCAATCATCTGGCGGCCGCGGAAAGTCTCATGCAGGGATTCGCCGGCCATTTGACCGGGCAGAGCGAACCGCGCGGCACGCCGCCGAGCCCGAACTGCGCCTGTTCAGGGCCGGGTTATCCGACCAACATCTATTTGGACGGCACGCACGACATTCCTGCTTTCCACCCGATCCTGACCACTGACTTTTTCGAATTCGGCACCAGCACCAACAATCTCGAAAAGCTCGGCATGGCGGTGGAGATGGACGACGCCTGCCTCGGCTTGGCGTGCAGCGAATTGACGTCGCCGCCGCATTGGGCCTGCGTGCGCAACATGTCCGACCCGTGCATCAACGGCAAGCTGGACGACAAACAGCAGGAGAATTGCGCCGAGTACTACTACACCAAGTTCGGCTACTGGACGACGGTGATGAGCGCTTTGACGACGTGGGCGATTATCACCGGATTATAGAAAGGCGCGCTGAAAGCAGTGCAGAGCCGCGAGGGCGCCGGCGTTTAGTTACCGGCAGGAGTGCTTTTAAGCCTCTCCGGCGCCGCTGGAGCGAGCGATTTTAGCGTCGGGCCGGAAGGAGCGAAGAACGTCGTGCCGGTGCGCGGCGTCGAGAAATCGAGTAGCCGGTCGTATGCACTTGGCGGATCGCCGATGTACATGCGTTGTAGCATCTTCTCAATCACCCAGAGATATCGAGAATAGCCGATGAAATAGGTACCAAACTCTCCTTGTCCCGGACGACCAAACGGCATGTTGTCACGCAATATGTCGTATTCGTTGCCGGCGGCGTCGACGATGGTCGCCAGCGATTTGTGCGATTTGCGCGGCGCGTCATCGTCATCGATCTCAACATTGTCCATCTTCGTGCGACCGATGATTTGCTCCTGGAGCGGCGTTGGGACCTGCGCCCACGCGCTGAGATCGTGCAGATATTTCTGAACGACGACATAGCTGCCCCCGACGAAGTCCGGGTCTTCATCGCCGACAAGTGCCGAGGCCGCCAGATCGAGGCCCGTCGGGTTGGCCGTGCCGTCGACAAAGCCGAGAAGGTCGCGCGCGTCAAAATAGCGGAAACCTGAAACTTCATCGACGACGTTCACGGCGGCGCCGAGACCGCCGAGCAGAAGACGTTCAAATTCAAAGCATAGATCGGGTCGGTCGGATCGGATATGGAAGAGAAGATCGCCCGGCGTTGACGGTGCCACATGGACCGGCCCCTTGATCGGCGCAAATGGCCTTAGCTCCTTCGGCCGGCTGCTGAAATTAAGGTGATCCCACAGATCGCAACCAATGCCGACGACACACGACAGCCGAGCGGGCAGATCGCGAAATCCCACAGTCTTGACGAGATCGTCGAGTCCATTGAGCACGGAGCAGACTTTTGCCAGGGCGTCCTGCTCGCCTGCTAGCGTGACGACAAGAAAGATAGCTGCTCGCGACAGGGGCGCATCAACGCTCTGCGCATCGATCGGCACCCTGTCCCAATTCTTTTCTGGCATCCAAATGCTCCCGAGTCTGAGCTCTCATACCGCGAATGGATGGCGGCCCGTGCGCGACTTACCGGTACACCCTTAGTCGAGCACGATCGTCGCCAGCGAGTCCCGGCCTTTCCGGCGCCACCTCGACCTCGAGCCGCGTGCCGCACGCGGTACAGGTGAACTCGCGCAACTCGAGCTCGGTATGCAGCGTGAGGTAGGTGCTCAAAGCCTGCGGCGGCCGAAGCCGCCGCTGGGCGAGCTTCGCTGGCGGGAACGACGCCGCCCGCCGAATTGAGCACGTTGAGGGTCCCGCGGAAGCCGCGGTCGCGTAGCAGGGTCTCGATGCGGATCAGATAATCGCCCCGCGTGGTCGGCGCTTTGGCGGTGACAATGTTGCCGTCCTCGTCCATTAGAACGAGATCGTGAAAGTTCCGCCTTTATTGATGCCGAGATACATGAGGACGAGGACCTTAACGCTGAATATTGGGGCTGGCGCGCGGTGAAGTCGGCGCTGGTCCAAAGATAGCCACAGCGATAGCATATTGGTCCAGTAGGTGAGGGCGATTCGTGCGCAAAACCTCGAAGATAGGCGTTGGATTGGTGGTCGCTGCGGCGATCGCGCTGGGCGCCGGTTCCGCCCAAGTATTGGCGCAGACGCCGCTGAACACCCAGCCAAACCCGCCTCCGGCGGCAAGCGCTAAATCGACCTCGCAAGCAAAGTCGCAAGGGAAGGCGCAAGCCGCGGCCAAACCGGCCTCGACGCCGGAATCGCGTTCGGCCGCGGCGCTCGCTCTGTCGGCGGAGCCGGTATTCGACGAGGGCACTTATCAGCGCATCAAAGAGGCGCTGTTGTCCTATTCGGCCATCCAGGTGCGCGGCGGTTGGCCGGCGTTGCCGGCGGACGCAAAGCTTGCGCCAGGGGCAAGCGGCCCGGAGGTTGCATTGCTGCGGCGGCGTCTCGTCATCAGCGACGACATGCCGCCCGAGCAAGAAGCGGGCGACGTCTACGACGCCAGCGTCAGCGACGGCGTGCGGCGTTTCCAAATACGCCACGGCCTGGAAGGGACCGGCAGCGTCGATGCGCGCACGTTGCGCGCCCTCAATGTCCCGGTCGCCCATCGCATCAAACAGCTTGAGGCTTCCCTCGAACGTCTGCTCGGAATGGATTTTACTTTTGCCGAGCGCTATGTGGTGGTGAACATTCCCGCCGCCTTTGTCGAAGCGGTCAGTCACGACAAAGTCGAGCGGCGCTACCGGGTGATTGTCGGCAAGGTGGACAAGCCGTCGCCGACGCTGACGGCCTACATCACCGCGGTCAATCTCAACCCAACCTGGACGGTGCCGCTCTCGATTACGAAAAACGAGATCTTCGCCCGCATGCGCCGCGACCCGACCTACATCTCGCGCATGCACATGCGGGTGCTTGGCTCCCATGACGAGGAGCTTGATCCGGGGTCGATCGACTGGTCGTCCGAACGCTCGCCGAACTTCACTGTGCGGCAGGATTCCGGCGGCTTCAACGCGCTCGGCAATCTCAAGATCGACATGCCCAATCCGTATTCGGTCTACATGCACGACACTGATACGCGGCGATTGTTTGCCGACGACTATCGCTTCGACTCGCACGGCTGTACGCGCGTCGACAACGTTCGCGATCTCGCCGCCTGGATCCTCGACGATGTCGCCGGCTGGAACCGCGCCGCTATCGATGCCGGCATCGCTGCTGGCGTGCTCAAGATCGTCAATCTGCCGCACAAAATGCCGGTGGCCTGGGTTTATCTCACCGGCTGGGTGACGCACGACGGGACGGTCAATTTTCGCGATGACGTCTACAAGCACGACGATGCGTTTGATCGGAACGCGCTCGCCGACGCCGCGGCCGGCGGCTTTGTCGCGCCGGTGCCGCGCGACGTGAAGCAAGTCTCAAATCTCGACAGCCGCTAGGGCATTACTCCT
>DATNNI010000441.1:0-4552 GCA_035601915.1 Xanthobacteraceae bacterium | reverse complement strand
CCTCGGTGAATTTGAGGGCGACGGATCACCGGCCGTCCGAGCTCCGCCGCTCGAGGGTGAAGACGGGCACGCTTCGCAGAGCGAGGTGGATTCGCTGTTTGCCGCTAGCGTTCGCCCGGCGCCCGTGGCGCGCTAGTGTGGCGGTTCAAAAGTCCGCATCATTTTTGCCGGCGCCTTGTTATGCGTACTTCCGAACCAAAGCCACACTAGTTCAATGGGCTTGCTAGTGTCCCTTTGATTCAGAAGTTCGCACATGGAATTGCCGCCTGGTCATGCGAACTTCGGAATCGGGACACTAGTGTGGCGGTTCGGAAGTCCGCTTAGCGCGGAGCCGGCCGGCGCGCCACGCCTTCAGGCGCACAGCGCACGTACACCGCAGTGCCGTAGCGGCTGGCGATTTCGGGGTTGATCCAGCGCAGCACCATGCTGCGGCCGTCGAACGAAACAATCTCGCGATCCTGTGGGCCGCCAGCCGGACCGGGCGGACCGACAAAGTTTACGCCGCTTGGACTGCCTTTCAAATGGAGCTCCTGCAGCTGCGCGCTGTCGGCGAGGTACATCATGACGCCGCCATTCGGTCCGCGATTGATTACCACCGGTTGGCCGCATTGGCCCCTCGCCGCCGCTTCGGTTCGCGTCCGGTCCGCTTCATTGTGATAGGCGCCGTAGCCCCAGCGTCCAACGACCTCTTCGGGCCGGATGGAAGCCGGCATTTCCGGTGCGACGGCGGCGGCCGGCGGGAGCGCCTCGGGCGGGGGGTTCCTCGCACACGCCGAAAGCGCAAGCGCCACAACGGCAAGGCTCGCGGCCAGACGAAACTTGCGAAACCTCAGGCTCACGAAAGAATCCTCCTCAAAACCGGCTTAAGCGTGCTGCGGATCGCACACCGCATCACGGACTCACACAGTTTCAGCCGGGATGGTGACGATTTTCCGCTCCGAGTGCTAGTAGAGCGTGGCTCGGCTTCGGCAACCTCGCATGTTGCAAGTGCCGCTGGAAATTGCCTGCGTGAGCCGCCAGAACCTAAGCGGAACCTGGAAGAAAATGCGGCCTCTGCTTGACAGTAACCGGAGCAAATCCTATTTGCCTGTGCGTAATTGGCACTCATTTTGACTGAGTGCCAATTAGCTGCAAATCCACGACTTTTATACTCAACTGGTCGAACGCCGCGCCGGATGCGGCAATAAGGATGATCATGGCAAAGCTTAAGTTCCGTCCCCTGCATGACCGCGTCGTCGTCAAACGGATTGAGGCCGACGAGCGCTCCAAAGGCGGCATCATCATTCCCGATAGCGCCAAAGAGAAACCGCAGGAAGGTGAGGTCGTCGCCGTCGGACCCGGCGGCCGCGACGAGAACGGCAAGCTCATTGTTATGGACCTCAAGGCCGGCGACCGGGTGTTGTTCGGCAAGTGGTCCGGCACCGAGGTCAAGCTCGATGGCGACGAGCTTTTGATCATGAAGGAATCCGACATCATGGGCGTGATCGCCTGAAGGCTGCACCGTCATGGCCGGACTTGATCGGCCATCCATAGAGCGGTGCCCCGCATGGATCATCGGGTGAAACCGGGATGACGAGTTGAAAACCGAGGAGCTAACAAACAATGGCTGCGAAAGAAGTACGATTTTCCGCTGACGCCCGCGAGCGGATGTTGCGCGGCGTCGAGATACTGGCCAACGCCGTGAAGGTGACGCTCGGCCCCAAGGGCCGCAACGTCGTGATCGAGAAGAGCTTCGGCGCTCCGCGCATCACCAAGGACGGCGTCACCGTCGCCAAAGAAATCGAGCTCGACGACAAGTTCGAGAATATGGGCGCGCAAATGGTGCGCGAGGTCGCGCAGAAGACCAACGACGAAGCCGGTGACGGCACCACGACGGCGACGGTGCTCGCGCATAGCATCGTCAAGGAAGGCGCCAAAGCGGTCGCCGCCGGCATGAACCCGATGGACCTGAAACGCGGCATCGACATCGCCGTCGCGGCCGTCATCGGCGACATCAAAAAGCGCTCGAAGAAGGTCGGCTCGTCATCCGAAATCGAGCAAGTCGGTACGATCTCATCCAACGGCGACAACAATGTCGGCAAGATGATCGCCCAGGCGATGCAGAAGGTCGGCAACGAGGGCGTCATTACCGTCGAGGAAGCCAAGGCGCTGGAGACCGACGTCGAAATCGTCGAGGGCATGCAGTTCGACCGCGGCTACCTCTCGCCATACTTCATCACCAATGCCGAGAAGATGCTGGCCGAGCTCGAGGATGCCTACGTGCTGTTGCACGAGAAAAAGCTCCCCGGTTTGCAGCAATTGCTGCCAGTACTGGAGGCGGTGGTGCAGTCGGGCAAGCCGCTGCTCATCATCGCCGAGGACGTCGAAGGCGAAGCCCTTGCGACGCTGGTGGTCAATAAATTGCGCGGTGGACTGAAAGTCGCGGCCGTCAAGGCTCCGGGCTTCGGCGACCGCCGTAAGGCGATGCTGGAAGACATCGCGGTGCTGACCGGCGGCCAGCTCATTGCCGAGGATCTCGGCATCAAGCTCGAGAGCGTCACGGTGAACATGCTCGGTCGCGCCAAGAAGGTGGTGATCGAGAAGGAGAAAACCACCATCGTCGATGGCGCCGGCAAGAAGAAAGACATCGAAGCCCGCGTTAATCAGATCAAGCAGCAGATCGAGGAGACGACGTCGGACTACGATCGTGAGAAACTGCAGGAGCGGCTTGCCAAGCTCGCCGGCGGCGTCGCCGTCATCCGCGTCGGCGGCGCGACCGAGGTCGAGGTGAAGGAGCGGAAAGACCGCGTCGAAGACGCGCTCAACGCCACCCGCGCCGCGGTCGAGGAAGGTATCGTGCCGGGCGGCGGCGTGGCGCTGCTTCGCGCCAAGAAGGCCATCGGCAAGCTCACCAACGACAATGCCGACGTCCAGGCCGGGATCAACATCGTGCTCAAGGCGCTGGAGTCGCCGCTCCGTCAGATTGCGGAAAACTCCGGCATGGAAGGCTCGATCGTGGTCAACAAGATCTTGGAAAACAAATCCGAGAGCTTCGGCTTCGACGCCCAGAACGAGACCTATGTCGACATGATCGAGAAGGGCATTGTCGATCCGGCCAAAGTGGTGCGTGCCGCGCTTCAGGACGCAGCTTCCATCGCAGGCCTCCTGGTTACGACCGAGGCTATGGTGGCGGAGAAGGCCAAGGACAAACCAGCCATGCCGGCGATGCCGCCGGGCGGCGGCATGGGCGGAATGGACTTCTAAGTCCGTCGCTTTCGTCTTCCGAAAGGGCGCGGGAACCGCGCCCTTTTTTCTTGTCTTGCCGCGCTTAACGCGAAAGCATGCGTGGCTACCGGAGCCGCGCCGTGACGACGAAATCCGCCGATCAGTTCGCGACATTCAAAGCCGCCCAGCGCGAAGCCTGGACATCGTTTGTCCCGGTCGAAATCACAACGACACCGCCTGCCGCGCAGCTGGTGAAGTTTGCGCAAGTCAGCGCCGGACAGCGCGTGCTCGACGTCGCTTGCGGAACCGGCGTCGTCGCGGTCACCGCCGCGCTTCGCGGCGCGAAGGCGTGCGGGCTCGATCTGACGCCCGCCCTTGTCGAACGCGCCAAGAAGAACGCCCAGATTGCCGGCGTCAACGTGGAGTTTATCGAAGGAGACGCCGAGGCGTTGCCCTACCCTGACGCCTCGTTCGACGTCGTTCTTAGCCAGTTCGGCCATATCTTTGCGCCACGCCCCGTCGTCGCGGTCAGTGAAATGCTGCGCGTCCTCAAACCGGGTGGCCGCATCGCTTTTTCGACGTGGCCGCCTGAGCATTTCACCGGCCGCATGTTCGCCTTGGTCGCGCGCCACATGCCCCCGCTCCCGCCAGACGCCGATGCGCCGGCACCGCCGCCGCTCTGGGGCGATCCAAACGTCGTGCGCGAGCGGCTCGGCGCCGCGGTGACCGATCTGAAGTTCGCGCAAGACACCTTGGTCGCGCCGGCGCTCAGCCTTGCGCATTTTCGCGCCGCACAGGAGGCGACTATCGGACCTCTCACAAAACTCGTCGAGTCGATGAAAGGCGATGTGGAAAGGCTCGCCACGCTGCGCGCGGAGTTCGACGCATTAGCCGCCGACATTTTCGAAGAGAACACGATCAGGATGCCCTACCTGATGACACGCGCGACCAAAGCATGATTTCGCGCGCCGCGAAGCAGACGGCGGCGAATGGCGCAATTCGCCGCCGCCTTGTTTGCTAATGAGGCAGGACGGCGATGCCCGGGAAGAACAGATAACAAGCCACGCCGATGAGCACGAGATAAACGAGCAGCACGATCGTCCAGCCGAAATTGTGCCTGATCGCCTCCCCCTCGTTGCGCACGAAACGGCTGGTGGAAACGCCGACGCTTGCTGTCTGCGGTGCGATCGGCTTGCCGACTTCGGCACCGACGGAATTGAGCGTCGGCAGCAATAACAACGGAAAGCCAAGCACCTTGCCGACCAGCGCCTGAAAAGTGCCGAACATGGCGTTGGTCGACGTGTTACTGCCGGAGAGCGCGACGCCGATGAAGCCGAGCACTGGAGCG
>DATNNI010000440.1:0-8487 GCA_035601915.1 Xanthobacteraceae bacterium | reverse complement strand
TGCTCGCGACCCTCCCCCTCCAGGGGAGGGTGAAAGCAACGGTATTCTCGCGAGGCGTCTCTCTTCCCCGCTTCGCGGGGCAGGATAAAACTCACCCTAGCGTGCGGTCGAATTCGAGCACGGCGTTGAGCAGCACTTGGGCGCCGGCGGCGCATTCGTCGAAGCTGGTACTTTCCGCCTCGTTGTGCGAAATGCCGCCGGCGCAAGGCACGAAGATCATGGTGGTCGGCGCGACGCGCGCGATATAGGCGGCGTCGTGGCCGGCGCCGGAAATCATGTCGCGCGACTGAAAGCCGGCTTTTTCCGTGCCGGCGCGCACGCACGCGATCAGTTCGGGGGCGAATTTCACCGCCGGCGAATCCCAGATGCGCTTTTCCTCGTAAGCAAGTTTCATGGCCGGCAGAACGTCGGCGAGCGAGGCGCGCAGTTTCTGCTCCATGACGTCGAGCACCTTGTCGTCGGGGTGGCGGAAATCGATGGTGAAGAACACTTCGCCGGGCACGACGTTGCGGCTGTTCGGCTTGTTCTCGATCAGCCCGACGGCGCCGACCGCCCCGGGGGAATGTTCGAGCGCAATCGCCTCGATGCGCTCGATCATGCGCGCGGCGCCGACGAGCGCGTTTTTGCGGAGCTGCATCGGCGTGGCGCCGGTATGCGCCTCCTGGCCGGTGACCGTGACCTCGTACCAGCGCATGCCTTGCACGCCTTGCACAATGCCGATCATCTTTTGCTCGTCTTCGAGGATCGGGCCCTGCTCGATGTGGAGTTCAAACATGGCGGAGAATGTGCGGGCGCCGGCTTTTTCCGCGCCGCGATAGCCGATGCGGGAAAGCTCGTCGCCGAAGGTTTTGCCGTCGCGGTCGGTGCGCGAATAGGCGTAGTCCGGCGTGAACACGCCGGCGAACACGCCGGACGCCAGCATGGCCGGCGCAAAGCGCGAGCCCTCCTCGTTGGTCCAGTTGACGATCTCGATCGGCGCATTGGTCTCGTAGCCGGTCTCGTGCAAGGTGCGCAAAGCTTCCAGCGCGCCAAGGACGCCGAGCACGCCGTCGAACTTGCCGCCGGTCGGCTGGGTGTCGAGATGCGAGCCCATGGCGATCGGGGCGAGCGCGTTGTTCCTTCCCGGCCGGCGCGCGAACATGTTGCCCACTTCATCAACTGAAACCGTGCAGCCGAACGCCTCGCAGCGCGCCTTGAACCAGTCGCGCACCTTGCGGTCGAGGTCGGTGAGCGTGAGCCGGCAGATGCCGCCTTTGGCGGTCGCGCCGAACTGCGCGGTCTCCATCAGCGTGTCCCACAGCCGCTGGGAATTTATCTGGAGGTTTTGTGCGGGGGGCATTGTTTGCTCCTTGCTTGCTTTTTTACTCAGCGAGGCGGCTTGGCGATTCCCTCTCCCCGTTTACGGGGAGAGGGTTGGGGTGAGGGGGCGTTGCGGTTGATGCTGCTGTGAAAATCGTATCCCAGACGCCTTCGATATTTCCGAGCACTTCATTATTCCAGAAACGCAACACGCTATAGCGATGTTTGGTCAACCACCGTTCGCGGTGGGCATCGCGTTTGCCGATGCCGTGTCCGCTACCATCGACTTCGATGACGAGCCGTTTCTCCCGACAAAGGAAATCGACGATGTAGGGCCCGATCGGTTGCTGACGCACAAATTTGAATCCGCCGAGCGAGCGTGAGCGAAGGTAGCGCCAGAGTTTTCGTTCAGCAGGCGTCGAATTTTTCCGCAAAATTCTCGCGGACCGGATTTTCGCTACATGTGCCCCGCGCATCGTCGAGGCCCCCTCACCCTAACCCTCTCCCCGCACGCGGGGAGAGGGGATTTGCTTCGCTTCGCTCGCAATGACGAGGACCAATTCACGGCGTTACCGGCACGCGCTCGACCGGGTGCGGGGCGTTGAGCTCGCGCCACTCGGCATTGGCGACATGCACGGCCGGGAACGGATCGCGCGCCACGTATTGGCCGGCGCCGGGCTTGGCGCGCAGGTCACCGTCAAGCCAAACGATCTCGCCGCGCGAGAGCGTGACGCGCGGCAGTCCGGTGCAGGCAAAGCCCTCGAACACATTATAGTCGATGCGGCTTATTTGCTTCTTCGCCGTGATCGTCTTGCTGGCTTTCGGATCGAAGACGATGAGGTCGGCATCTGAGCCGACGGCGACCGCGCCCTTCTTCGGATAGATATTGAGAATGCGGGCGATGTTGGCGGACGTCACCGCGACGAATTCCTCCTTGGTGAGACGGCCGGGCGTGACGCCCGCGGTCCAGAGCACCGAGAGGCGATCTTCGAGCCCGCCGGTGCCGTTGGGGATTTTGGTGAAGTCTGCGCGGCCGAGCCGCTTCTGTTCGGTGGTAAAGGCGCAATGGTCGGTCGCGACCGCGTGCAGCGAGCCCGATTGCAGCCCGGCCCACAAGCTGTCGCGATGTTCTTGGGTGCGGAATGGCGGCGACATCACGCGGCGCGCGGCATATTCCCAATCCTTGTTGCGGTATTCGTTCTCGTCGAGCACGAGGTGCTGGATGATCGGCTCGCCGTAGACGCGCTGGCCTGAGGCGCGGGCGCGCGCGATCGCTTCATGCGCGTCGCGGCTTGAAGTATGGACGATATAGACCGGACAGCCGGCCATGTCGGCGATCATGATGGCGCGGTTGGTGGCTTCACCCTCGACCGCGGGTGGCCGCGAGTAAGCGTGGCCTTCCGGCCCGGTCATGCCGCTGCCGAGGTAATATTGCTGCAGGTGCCAGATCAGATCGCCGTTCTCGGCATGGACGATCGGCATGGCGCCGAGCGCCGAGCAGCGCGCGAACGAATTGTAGAGCTGGTCGTCGTTGACCATCAGCGCGCCCTTGTACGCCATGAAATGCTTGAAGGTGTTGATGCCGTAGGTTTTGACCACGGTCTCCATCTCGTCGAACACCGACTTGTCCCACCAGGTCACCGCCATGTGGAAACCGTAGTCGCTGGCCGCGCCTTCGGCCTTCCTCCGCCAGTCCTGATAGGCGGCAAGCATCGATTGGCCGGGCGAGGGAATGCACATGTCGACGACCATGGTGGTGCCGCCTGACAGCGCCGCCTTGGTGCCCCACTCGAAGTCGTCGGCGGTCACCGTGCCCATGAACTCGAATTCGAGGTGGGTGTGCGGATCGATGCCGCCCGGCATGACGTAACAGCCGCCGGCGTCGATGACTTCGGCCCCGGCCGGCGCTTGCAGGCTGGCCCCGACGGCGACGATGGCGCTGCCGTCGACCAAGACGTCGGCGCGGCGCGAATTGTCGTGGTTGACGACGGTGCCGCCGCGAATGAGCTTCGTCATGCCGAGTACCTCCTTACGCTTTACGGGAACTTGCAGCCGGAACGGGTAGTTTTGTCGGGTTGCGAACGGTTCGTCAAAGCGCCGGCGCTGCGCCGCCTGCGCAGCTCGGCGTCATCTGCGTGTAGCGCGCGGAGGTTACGCTCGCCGCGAGCCGCTGGCGCGATTGAGGAAGCGGGCACAGTTCCAGTCTCACGCGGCTGTGAGACTTGGCGGGCGGGTTTCGCGGCTATACTCGCCGAACCTTATAGGGAGATCGCTCATGTATTTAATGTCTCGACGCATTGTTATTCTCGCCGCTTGCGCCACCGGCGCTATCGCCTGGTCCGCGTCGGCGAATGCCGCCCCGCAAAGTTTCAAAGCCGATCTCACCGGCGCGCAACAAGTGCCGCCGGTCGAGACGTCCGGCAAGGGTAGTGCGGATCTGACCTACGATCCTGCGACGCGGGCGCTGACCTGGAATGTCACCTATAGCGGGCTGTCGGGTCCGGCCACCATGGCGCATTTCCACGGGCCGGCGGCCGCGGGCAAGAATGGCCCGGTCGTGATCTGGCTCGCCGCCAAGGGCGCCTCTGCCGATAGTCCGATCAAGGGCGAGGCGACGCTGACGCCGGAACAAGCGCAGCAATTTTCCGCCGGCGAGTTGTATATCAACGTGCATACCGGAGCCCATCCAGGCGGCGAAATCCGCGGCCAGGTAACGCCGCCGAAGAGCTAAGCGCGGCCTGCCGGCTGTCGCGTCACAAGAAAGCCGCCAGCGTCGCGACCACGAGCGCGCTCGCGCCGAGCAAAAGCGCGGCGCGTAGCGGGCTCGCGACGGCCGGCTGCGCGACGCCGGCCGGCAGCATTTTAACGCCGGTAATCATCGGGCGGACCAGATCGTGTCCTTTCGCCGTGGCGTAGAGGGCAATCGCCAGAATATGCAACGCCACCGCGGCGAGAATCGCATCCCAAAAAATCCGATGAATCGCGGTGATCGCATTGGCGATGCGGGCAGGAGTGATGTCTGAAAGCGGCCCCTGATTGGCGACTTCGTTCTGGACGTAAACCCCGCTGAGCGCCTCGCCGAAAATGAGCGCGAGAAGCAGCAGCACCATCCACCCACCGGCCGCGTTATGGCCGACCTGGCGATCGGGTTCGCGAAAGAACAGACGGCGCAAATGAGCAAATGCGGCGCGCGGTGCCGCGACGAAGCGCGAGAACCGGGACGTGTCGCTGCCAAAAAATCCCCACAGCAGCCGGAAAACGACCAGAGTGAGCACCGCGTCTCCAGCCCTGGCGTGCCAGTCCATCCAACCCAAAAGGTAGGCGACATAGGCGACGACGATCAGCGCGACCGTCGCCCAATGGAACAGCCGCGTCGGAGAATCCCAAACCAGAATGACCCGGCCACGCGCCTCCTTCGCGCCGGGTTCGATATCCGCCATTACGACCGCCGTCTCGTGGATACGCCACACCCCTGCGCTCGATACTGCAACGATTCAACGGGGGCAATGGCCTAGTCTGCCTTCGGCCTATTCATCCAATGAACTCTTTCGACGCTCTTTCAGCGGCTTGGCTTCACATTCTAACCCATTGAATCTAGGGCGAATCAGCTATGGTGCCGCAGCCAATCAGGGGCTGGAGCTTGGCAGCATGCTGCGGGTGCGATTGAAAGCCGACGGACGCTTGGTTGAGATCATGCCGGACGGCAGCGAACGCGCGGTTGTTTATACCGACGGCGAACCGAAATCGCCGCGGCTGGGCGCCGACACGCTCTCGGTGAACGGCCGTTTCCTCGACGCGGCGTACGCGCGCAATGTGCGCGGCCAGACCGGGCTCACGCAAACCGCTTTTGCCGCGCAGATCGGCGTTCCGGTGGAGACGGTGCGCAACTGGGAGCAGGGCAAGCGGTCGCCGCGCGGTCCGGCCCGCGCCTTGCTCAAGGTGATCGAGCGCGCGCCGCAAGCCGCTTTCGCGGTGCTCGGCGGCAAGGCGCGGTGACGGGCGCGCGCCGAACGCTTACATTCCCCAGTGCGGCGGTTCAGAAGTCCGCATCATTCTTGCCGCGAACGCGTCATGCGGACTTCTGAACCAAAAGCCACACCAGGACAATAATTTGCTAGTGTCCTTTCGATTCCGAAGTTCGCAAACGAGAGTGCCGCACAATGATACGAACTTCGGAATCGAAACACTAGTGAGTGCCAGCAAAGACCAAGTTCCGGCGGTGAGCGCTCATGGCGCTCGCATACCGTTGCTCGGTCTCGGCACGTGGGATCTGCGCGGCCGCGTTTGCACCGAGATGGTGCAAGCAGCGCTCCGTCTCGGCTACCGCCATATCGACACCGCGGAAGCGTACGATAACGAGCGCGCCGTCGGCGAGGGCCTGAAGGCCTCCGGCGTCAAGCGCGAGGACGTATTCCTCACCACGAAAATCTGGCCGACGCATTTCTCCGCATCCGATCTTCCGCGTGCGGCTGCTGATTGTCTTGCCCGGCTCGGCGTGAGCGCGGTCGACCTTCTGCTGCTGCATTGGCCGAACCCGCAAATTCCGCTGCCGGAAACTATCGGCGCGTTATGCAAGGTCAAGCGTGACGGATTGACCCGGCACATCGGCATCTCCAACTTCAACGTCGCGTTGATCGAGGCGGCGTGGAAAGCGACCACCGAGCCGCTGGTCTGCAATCAGGTCGAGTGCCATCCCTATCTCGATCAATCGAAGGTGTTGGCGGCCTGCCGCAAGCACGGCATGGCGATGACCGCCTACAGCCCGATCGCCCAGGGTAAGGCCGGCGGCGACGATGTGCTGGCGCGGATCGGCGCCGCGCACAAAAAGACCGCCGCGCAAGTTTCGCTCCGCTTCCTCGTGCAGCAGAACATTGTCGTCATTCCCCGCACCAGCAAAGCTAAGCGGCTCGCCGAGAACGCGGCGATTTTCGATTTTTCTCTCAGCGATGGCGAAATGGCGGATATTTCCAAGCTGTCAGGCGCCGGCCGCCGCCTCATCCCCGCTGGCTTCGGCCGGCCGGATTGGGATTAAGCGCGGGCGCGCGCTTTCAGCAATTTCGGACTAGCGATATATCAGTCGGTGGCAAGCCGGGCACATACACATCGCTTTCGGCTGCGGTATGAATCGGCAACCGTCAGGATGTTTTCGATGGCCCGTGCTTCGCAAAGCGCCTAAAATCGCTTAAACGGCTGAATAGGGAGGATCGAGGAAAGGGTTGTGCCTCGATCTGGGCTTGATGACGAGCGCAACGTATCGGCGCTACCGTTTTTTTCGTTCAGGCCTTCTTCGCTGGCCCGTTTGGGGTGCGCCGATTCTGCTCGCGTCCTGTGCGCCCGCCGGCGTTCTTGACCCGCAGGGGCCCGTCGCGTCGGCCGAGCACCTTATCCTGATCAATTCGACGGCGATTATGCTGGTCGTCGTTATTCCGGTCATCGTGGCGACCTTGGTGTTCGCCTGGTGGTATCGGGCATCCAATGATCGCGCCAGCCGCGCTTCCGACAAATCCTATGAAGGCCGCATCGAGTTTGTCGTCTGGTCGATTCCTGCCTTGACGGTGATTTTGTTGAGCGGAGTTATCTGGATCGGCGCTCATCAGCTCGATCCAAGAGCGCCGATCGCGGCGAAAACCAATCCGGTGCGCGTCGAAGTCGTCTCACTCGATTGGAAATGGCTCTTCATCTACCCCGATCTGGGAGTGGCTGCGGTCAATCTACTGGTCATCCCCGCCGCAACGCCGATCGAATTCCAACTTACCTCGGCGACGGTGATGAATTCATTCTTCGTGCCGCAGCTCGGCAGCCAAATCTACACCATGGGCGGCATGATCACGCATCTGAACCTTCTGGCCGACACGCCGGGTGAGTATCCCGGCTTGTCGGCAAATTTCAGCGGCGACGGCTTTTCCTGGATGCGGTTTGTCGTGAAGTCGGTGCCGGCGGGCGATTTCAACGCCTGGCTTGCGCAAGCGCGCGGCACCGGATCCGGGCTCGACGATGCCGGCTATGCCGAGCTGGCAAAGCCAAGCAAAGCCTTGCCGCCAAAAACCTATCGCGCGGTCGAGCCGAAGCTGTTCGAACACATTCTCGAGCGAACCATGACGGGTCCCGGAGACGCCGGCATGGGCGGCGCGCAGCAGGGAGGGTGAGGTGCTCGGCAGGCTGAGCTGGTCGGCAATTCCGTTCAACGAGCCGCTGCCACTGCTGAGTGGGGCCGCCGTCGGCATCGTCATTCTCGCGGTGCTGGTCATCGTCACGGTAAAGGGCTGGTGGCCCTATCTTTGGCGTGAGTGGCTGACCAGTGTCGATCACAAGCACATCGGCGTCATGTACGTGATGCTCGGCCTGGTCATGCTGCTGCGCGGCTTTTCCGATGCGATCATGATGCGCACGCAACAGGCGGTCGCAGTCGGCGACGCCCAGGGATATCTGCCGCCGTCGCATTACGACCAAATCTTTTCGGCTCACGGCTCGATCATGATCTTTTTTGTGGCGATGCCGCTGGTCATCGGGTTGATGAACTTTGTGGTGCCGTTGCAGCTCGGCGTCCGCGACGTCGCCTTTCCGGTGCTCAATTCGATCAGTTTTTGGCTCACGGCGGCCGGCGCGCTGTTGATCAATGTGTCGCTTGTGATCGGCAATTTCGCGCGCACCGGCTGGATGGGATACCCGCCGCTCTCCGAACTTGCCTTCTCGCCCGATGTCGGCGTCGATTATTACCTCTGGTCGTTGCAGATTTCCGGCATCGGCACGCTGCTGACCGGGGTCAATTTCGTCACCACGATTCTCAAATTGCGTGCGCCTGGCATGACTTATTTCCGCATGCCCGTGTTCTGCTGGACTGCGCTCGCCTCGAATTTATTGATCGTTGCGGCGTTCCCGGTTCTGACGGCGACTTTTCTGATGCTGCTGCTCGACCGCTACCTCGGCATGCATTTCTTTACCAACGGCGGCGGCGGCAACCAGATGATGTACGTCAATCTGTTTTGGGCTTGGGGTCATCCCGAAGTCTACATCCTGATCTTGCCGGCGTTTGGCGTGTTTTCCGAAGTGGTGGCGACGTTTTCCGGCAAGGCCCTGTTCAGCTATCGCTCCATGGTTTGGGCCACGCTGGGGATTTGCGTGCTCTCTTTCATGGTCTGGTTGCATCACTTCTTCACCATGGGCGCCGGCGCCGACGTCAATGCGTTC
>DATNNI010000439.1:0-5479 GCA_035601915.1 Xanthobacteraceae bacterium | reverse complement strand
CGCCGACCATAGCGAGCCAAGGTTGACGGCGCGCGCAACGTGATGGAATTCGGCGCCCAACAAATACGCGATCGGCCAGCGCAGCGCCTCCTCCATGCGTTCGATCTCGGCCGGCGACGGCGGAATGCGCACGCGGTTACGAAAGCGCGCCATGCGTTCGAGTTCCTGCGTCTCCATCTGGGCGTTGAGATCGCCGCGATCGTAAAGGTAAAACGGCATGGAATTGACGTAGCCGCGCGGCCGCACCGCGATCGGCAGGCGCGCCAAGGTGCGGAACGCTTCTTCCATCCGCTCCATGACCGCGATCACCGACCAGCGCTCGGGCGCCACGCGCCGGCGCAGATAAGATGGCACCCCCGGTGCTGTTCCGGTGGCGCCGAGGATGCCAGTGCGATCGCCGCGTAGCTCGGCGCGCGCCGCAATCGCGGCGCGTTGCGCGAGCGGCGGCTGTTCGGCGGCGGCTCGCCGAGCCCTGGTATGTGTTTGGTCTTCGCTCATGCGCTCACGCCGATGTTGGATGACTTCACGTCGCCCGCAAACGCGCTGCGCCGGGATTTTTCGAAACTGACGGCGTCGGTGTAAGCGCGCCGCATGTGCCGCGCGCAGTAAGGTATGCCGCACAGCACATCCGCCTCGGCGACACCGCAAAACAAGTATTTTCCGCGCCGGCCCATCGGCCACCTGCAGCTTTCGTTATTCAGGTCGAACAATGTGAAACGCCCTGGCACCTTCGGCGGGCGCGCCATTGTAAGTTTGCGCGGTTGCCGCCTCCGCCGCCTGTCCGGGCCGTCGCGTTCACTGCGCGTCCGCTCGATCCAGCCAGCCGTGTCGGCTGCACCGTTCAGCCGCAACCGATAAACTTTTCCAAGGACGGCAGAGCGCGAAAATCCTCCGAGGCGCCGCCCGATGGCGGCGGCCGTTGCGCCCTCGGCCCACAATTTCCGCAGCAACATGATGCCATCGTCCGTCCACACGTTGCCGCCCATGCCGCCTCCTGCAATAGAGGGCCGTCGCGCGCCGAGGAGCGCACGTGAACGGCCAAAGCCGGTGTGTGTTTTCGCTGCCGAAAGCGCCGCAACACATGATTGCTGCGGCGTCACTGGTTATGACGTATAGTCTCTAGTAAAGTGACGGTCAAGTCACCATTTTAGATGCTTGGCCTGAAGCACCGATTCGGTGACAATGCGTCGCATGCCACGCCGAACCAAGCAGCCGCCGCCCCGCAGCGGGCTTTTTCACGCCCGCGAGGCGCGCCGCATGTCGCGCTCGGAATTGGTGCGGCTGTCCGGCGTGTCCAAGCAGCAATTGTCGCGGCTCGAAAATGGCCTGATCAGGCTCCGCCTCGATCATCTCAAACCGTTTGCGGCCCCGCTCGGCTACAGTGCGGAGCAGATTCTGCTATGGGGACGCTACCCGGGCACCACCGGCGGCCATATCGAATCAAGCGATGTGTTGCGCGAGGAAGCGGCGAACGACGAACCGCTCGGCCCCGCGCCCGGCCAAGTGCCGGAGCTCGACACCCGCGCCGGCCTCGGCGGCGGCGGCGTTGCGGCCCGCGAGGTGCGCAAGGACGGCCGACATGCCGACGCGCTAAAGGGCGAAGGCTGGGTGTTTCCGGCAAGTTTCGTACGCGAGCAACTGCATACCGCGCCGTCACGGCTGCTCGTTCTCGACACCACCGGGGACAGCATGGCGCCGACCATCGTCTCCGGCGAGCGCGTCATTGTCGACACCAGCCACAAGACGCCGACGCCCGACGGGCTTTACGCGATCCGCGACACCTTCAACTGCATTGTCGTCAAGCGCCTGCAGGTGCTGCGCTCGGCGCGGCCGCCGCGGGTGAAAATCATTTCCGACAACACGAATCATCCGAGTGAAGAAGCCCCGCTCGGCGAGCTTGAGATCGTCGGCAAAGTGCTCTGCTGCCTGAAGCTGTTCTGAGCCGGCCGCTCTTTCCCATTCGGATTCTCTCATAAAAGCGCGGCGAAGCGGCGATTCTGCCGCCTCGCGCGCGTTGCGCGGCGGCCGTCGCGTCGTCACCGTCGGTCTCACATTTTTTGACATCACGTCACCGTTATGGCTACTCGCGCGGCACGTCTTCGCAGCGGCGCGGGACATCCGACTTGCTCAATCGGCGCGAACAGATTCCGGCGGGGGGCTCGTTGCGCGAGCAACGCGAGCGGCGGCGGGTTCACCGCGCGGCCGAGGCGACGCGCGGCGACGGCGCCACAGCGATGGCGGTTGCGCTGGCGCATATCGGCGCGGCCTTCGATCAGGCCGCCGTCATTCACGGCTTCAAATCGCGGGTCGAGCGAATCATTGCGCTTCCGCCAGATCATCCCGCCGTGCAAGCGCGTTACAGCGTCCGCGCCGCCATGCTGGCGGGTTGTGACCTCGATGCAGCAATCATGCAGGTCGAACGCTGGTGGCGCAATGAGCGCAAGGCGTTTCAAATCGCCAGCGCCTTTGGCTGCGGCACGCGGCTTTCGCTCGACGTTTTAAGCGAGCTTCGCCTTATTCTGCGGCTGATGCGGCGAAAGCAGATGCACGCCGAGTTTGAGAGAATGCGCGCGGCTGCCGCGCACGATCGCGTTTTGAGCCCAGCCGCTGAATGACAAAAGCATCAGCCTGAGTGGTTCAGCCCGTAGTCGGCTTGACGACGCGGATGTGAAGCTCGCGCAGCTGTTTCGGCGTCGCTTCTGACGGCGCGCCCATCATCAAATCCTCGGCGCGCTGGTTCATCGGGAACAGCACCACCTCGCGCAAGTTTTCCTCGCCGCACAGCAGCATGACAATGCGATCGATACCGGGCGCGATGCCGCCGTGCGGCGGCGCGCCGAGCGACAGCGCGTGCAGCATGCCGCCGAATCTTTCTTCTAAGACGCTCCCGTCATAGCCGGCGATAGCGAAGGCTTTCTTCATCACATCCGGGCGGTGATTACGGATCGCCCCTGATGACAATTCCACGCCGTTGCAGACGATGTCGTACTGGATCGCCTTAAGCCCGAGAATCCGATCACGGTCGGCGGCATCCAGCGCAATGAATTCCTCGGCCGGCAAGTTCGGCATGGAAAACGGATTGTGGGAAAAGTCGATCTTCTTTTCCTCTTCGTTCCAATCGTACATCGGAAAGTCGACAATCCAGCACAGGTCGAAACGACCTTTGTTGGAAAGGCCGAGGTCATCGGAAATTTTTGTACGCGCCAAGCCGGCGAACTTGTAGAAAGTTTGCGGATCGCCGGCGACAAAGAACACGGCATCCCCCGCGTTGAGATTAAAGTTGGCGCGCAGTGTCTCGGTGCGTTCCGCGCCGAGATTGTTGGCCACCGGACCGCGGCCAACCGTAGCGCCGCCATCTTGCGCAAAGAAAATATAGCCCAGTCCCGGCTGGCCCTCGCCTTGCGCCCAGGAATTCATCCGGTCGCAAAAGGCGCGCGAGCCGCCGCCTTTGGCCGGGATCGCCCAAACCTGTGCTTTCGGATTGGTTTCAAGAATGCGGGCGAACACCTTGAAGCCCGAACCGCGAAAAATCCCGGAGACATCTTGCATCTCGATAGGATTACGCAAATCCGGCTTGTCGGTGCCGTATTTGGCGATCGCCTCGCCGTAAGGAATGCGCGGAAATTTTTGCGTCACCGGCTTGCCGCCGGAAAACTCCTCGAACACGCCACGGATAACCGGCTCGACCGCGTCGAACACGTCGTCCTGGGTGACGAAGCTCATTTCCAGATCGAGCTGATAGAACTCACCCGGCGAGCGGTCGGCGCGCGCGTCCTCGTCGCGAAAGCACGGCGCGATCTGGAAATAGCGGTCGAAGCCGGAAATCATGATCAGCTGCTTGAATTGCTGCGGCGCCTGCGGCAGGGCATAGAATTTTCCGGGATGCAGCCGCGACGGCACCAGGTAATCGCGCGCGCCTTCCGGCGAAGAGGCGGTCAGGATCGGCGTCTGAAACTCGAAGAAGCCCTGCTCCTTCATGCGCCGGCGCAGCGAATCGATGATCGCGCCGCGCTTCATGATGTTGTTGTGCAAATGCTCGCGGCGCAGATCGAGGAAGCGATAGCGGAGCCTGATGTCTTCCGGATACTCGACGTCACCAAACACCGGCATCGGCAGCTCGGCGGCACGCCCCAGCACTTCGATCTCGCCGGCGTAAACTTCGACCGCTCCGGTCGGCAGCTCGGGATTCTCGGTGTCGCCGGGCCGCCGCCGCACCTTGCCGTCGACGCGCACCACCCATTCGGCGCGCAGCGTCTCCGCCACCTTGAAGGAGGGGCTGTCTGGATCGGCAACCACCTGGGTCAGCCCATAATGGTCGCGCAAGTCGATGAACAGCACGCCGCCGTGGTCGCGGATGCGACGGCACCAGCCGGACAGGCGCACGTCGCGGCCGATGTCGGCCTCGCGCAGCGCCCCGCAGGTATGGGTGCGATAGCGGTGCATGGTTTATGGCGTATTTGCTTCCGAAAGGCCGTGACGGCCGGAAGGCGGAAAGCACATGCAGGGCTCGTTTTGTCAAGGCAGCCGCGTGCCGGTGATATGCTGGGTCCGAACTACCCTCCCCTGGAGGGGGAGGGTCGCCGCCAAAGGCGGCGGGGTGGGGTGATCGCATGCCACACAATGGACCGATACCGAAAGTTCGCCGCGCGAGAGCACGCCGTCTTCGCCATGGGACCAACGATGCGGAGAAACGGCTGTGGCGTCACTTACGACACTTGACGCTTCAAGGTTCACATTTCCGCCGCCAAGTTCCGATTGGTCCGTACGTTGTCGACTTCGCCTGCTTCTCAGGCCGCCTCATTCTCGAATTGGACGGTTCGCAGCATGGCAACGAAACCAATCGATCGCGCGACCAGGCGCGCACGCGCTGGCTAGAGAAAGAGGGCTACCGGGTTTTGCGGTTCTGGAATAATGAGATTATCGCGAACATCGACGGCGTGATGGCGATGATATACGCCGAGGTGTACGGCTCGCTCGACGCAGAAACCTCTTCGCTGAAACATTCACGCAGTCAGCGCAGCCTAGTCAGCCGTCACCCCACCCCGGCGCGCATCTTCGATACGCGCCGACCCTCCCCCTCCAGGGGAGGGTGATTGGAAGAGTCCGCATGGCTAAATTGACTCGCAAGAAAAAAACCGCCGCAGCAGCCAAAGTGATGACCACCGCGGACGCGGTTGTCGGCACCCTCATCGCCCATGGCATCGACACCATTTACGCACTACCGGGCGTGCAGAACGACCACCTGTTCGACGCGCTGTTTCGGGCCACGGACAAGCTGCGTACCGTTCACCCTCGCCACGAACAAGGCGCGGCGCTGATGGCGCTTGGCGCCGCGCTCGCCACCGGCCGGCCACAAGCCTGCGCCGTCGTGCCCGGGCCCGGTTTGCTCAACGCAGCCACCGGCCTGCTCACGGCCTACGCGATGAACGCGCCGGTACTGGGCCTGGTCGGGCAAATTCCCCACGCCGATATTGGCCGC
>DATNNI010000438.1:0-2397 GCA_035601915.1 Xanthobacteraceae bacterium | reverse complement strand
CCCTCGAGCGCGTCGGCGAGATGGGCGCCCCATTCCGGCTCGCCCTTGGTGAAGGCCTGATGCTCGCGGCTATAGGTCGCCGGCAAATGATCGACGCCGGTCAGGAGCGATCCGAAAAATTTGCGGTTGTTGACAATGCCGCCGACCGAAATGCCGCCGAAGCCGACGCCGTGATAGCCGCGCTCGCGGCCGATCAAGCGGGTCCGGCCGGCCTCCCCGCGAACGTTGTGATAGGCGAGCGCGATTTTGAGCGCGGTGTCGACCGCTTCCGAGCCGGAATTGCAGAAGAAAACCCGATTGAGATCCGCGGGCGCGATCGCCGCGACGCGGCTCGCCAACTCGAACGATTTCGGGTGGGCGAAGTGAAACGCGGCCGCATAATCCAGTTCGGCCGCCTGCTGCGCGATCGCCGCGACAATCGGATCGCGGTTATGGCCGGCATTGCTGCACCACAAGCCGGCCAATCCGTCGAGCACCGCGTGCCCGTCCGGGGTGAAGTAGTGCATGTCCTTGGCGCGGGCGAGCAGCCGTGGCGCGCGTTTGAACGCGCGGTTGGGCGTAAACGGAATCCAAAAGGCATCGAGATCGTTGGTTTGTCGCGTCAGACTCGCCGCTTCCGTCATGATGGCCGATCCTTCGACTGCGCCCGCTCACGACCCCGGTGGGACAAAGACCGGGGGATGCGCCGCATCATCCTACCGCTGCAAAGAATGAATACAAAGCGCTTCGGGCTATCCAATTGCGCTCCTTCGGCCGGTGCGATACCAACCCGCCATTCTCTCAAAACGCGAACGCGCCGAGAGCGCCGATGGCCGAAAAGCACAAATCCAACAAGCTGAAAGCGCGCCTGCCGCGCGGCCTCGCCGATCGCGGCCCGGCAGAGATCACCGCCACGCGGGAAATGATCGAGAAGATCCGCGTGGTCTACGAACGCTATGGCTTCGAGCCGGTGGAGACGCCGGCGATCGAATATACCGACGCGCTCGGCAAGTTCCTTCCCGATCAAGACCGGCCGAACGAGGGCGTGTTCTCGTTCCAGGACGACGACGAGCAGTGGCTGTCGTTGCGCTACGATTTGACCGCGCCGCTGGCGCGCTACGTTGCGGAACGCGTCGGCACGGAAAATTTCGTACTGCCCTATCGCACCTACCGCGTCGGCTGGGTGTTCAGGAACGAGAAGCCCGGCCCAGGCCGCTTCCGCCAATTTATGCAATTCGACGCCGACACGGTCGGCTCCGCCTCGCCCGCCGCCGACGCCGAGATGTGCATGATGGCCGCGGATACGATGGAGGCGCTGGACATTCCGCGCGGGTCGTACGTGGTGAAGGTTTGGAATCGAAAGCTGCTCGACGGTGTGATGAACGCCCTGCCTGAGTTAAAAACGGCCTCCCCAGAAAGACGTCTGACCGTCTTGCGATCCATCGATAAACTTGACCGCCTCGGAGTCGGCGGGGTTCAAGAGTTATTGCATGAAGGTCGCAAAGATGAGAGCGGGGACGTCACAAAGGGTGCTTATCTCTCAATTTTTGCGAATAACTTTATCACTTCGAGCTCGTCGGTCAGCGCAGTAACGTTATCGGCAGATACCCTGTTTTCGAATGATCCAAAGTTTAGAAGTCAAATTGCAGATTTCGAATCTGGCAAGCGGCCATCATTCGATTTTGAAGAATATCGATCGTTCATCGCTACCTTCTTGGGACAAAATACAATACCACCCGAGTTGAACTTGGGATTGAACGAGCTAGAACGAATCTCCCAACTGACTGATGCCTGTGGGTACGGAGATAGAATTCGCGTCGATCGCTCCGTCGTCCGCGGCCTCGAATATTACACCGGCCCGGTGTTTGAAGTTGAACTGACATTACCGGCCAAAGACGGTGCGCGCTTCGGCTCGGTGGGCGGCGGCGGGCGATACGACGGACTTGTGTCGCGCTTTCGCGGCGAGCCGGTGCCGGCGACTGGATTTTCGATTGGCGTGTCACGGCTTGCCGCCGCGCTCGAACATCTCGGCAAGCTCGACAGCAAACCCGGCTACGGCCCGGTGGTGGTCACCGTGTTCGACAAGGACCGCCTCGCCGATTATCAGGCCATGGTGGCGAGGCTGCGGGCGGCGAATATCCGAGCCGAGCTTTATCTCGGCAACCCGAAAAATCTCGGCAACCAGCTCAAGTACGCCGACCGGCGCAACAGCCCCTGTGTCGTCATCCAGGGTTCCGACGAAAAGGCCAAAGGCGAAGTCACCATCAAGGATTTGATCGTCGGCGCCGAACTCGCGAAGCTGGAAAAGGGCCGCGAGCAGCATTTACAGAAGCAAGCCGAAGCGCAGCGCTCCGTGTCCGAGGCTAAGCTTGTCGAAACAGTTCGAAGCCTCCTCGCAAGTCATGGCGTGACCTGAAA
>DATNNI010000437.1:0-2233 GCA_035601915.1 Xanthobacteraceae bacterium | reverse complement strand
GAACGCATCTTCGATGAGCGCCGCGAGGCGCTCCAGCCGCGTGCGAGCTGCGGGAGCAGCCGCGGAACCGGCATCGGCACTCATCGGATAATGGCCTTGTTCCGCCGGATCTTGTTCTGAAGCTGAATGATGCCGTACAGCAGCGCCTCCGCCGTCGGCGGACAGCCGGGGACGTAGACATCGACCGGCACGATGCGGTCGCATCCGCGCACCACGGCATAGGAATAATGGTAGTAGCCGCCGCCGTTCGCGCACGAGCCCATCGAAATGACCCAGCGCGGCTCGGCCATCTGGTCGTACACCTTGCGCAAGGCAGGCGCCATTTTGTTGACCAGCGTGCCGGCGACGATCATCACATCGGATTGACGCGGACTCGGACGGAACACCACGCCGAAGCGGTCGAGATCGTAGCGCGCGGCACCCGCATGCATCATCTCGACGGCGCAACAGGCGAGTCCGAAAGTCATCGGCCACAACGACCCGGTTCGAGCCCAGTTGATGAGCTTGTCGACCGTGGTGACTTCGAAGCCGCGAGCCGGGCCGGCATCGGCAGTCGCCGCTTCTAATCCCATTCGAGCGCTCCTCGACGATAGTCGTATACCAGGGCGACCACGAGCACCAACGCGAAGATCAGCATGGAGATGAGGCCGAAGAGCCCGGTGGCCTTGAGCGACACCGCCCACGGAAAGAAGAAGGCAATCTCGAGATCGAACACGATGAAAATGATCGCCACCAGGTAGTAGCGTACGTCGAAGCGCATGCGAGAATCTTCGAACGCCTCGAATCCGCACTCGTAAGGGGACAATTTCTCGGGATCGGGACGACGCGGGCCGGCGATCCAACCGAGCGTGAACAGCACCACACCCAGGCCTCCGGCCAACCCCATGAAAATCAATATCGGCAAATACTGTCGCAACATCATCGGTATCGGTGACTTGGGCGTTAGCCAACAAGTATATCAGGCAGACGCCGGCGCGTTCACCTGAATGAGATGTTCGTCCACATGAAATCTGGTGCCGACGGCCGGACTCGAACCGGCACAGGTTGCCCCACTAGCCCCTCAAACTAGCGCGTCTACCAATTCCGCCACGTCGGCTTTGTAACTCAAGTGTAATTCAAACCCTACTTGTTGTCCGTCGGCGGCGCGGGCGGCGTCGTCGGCGCGGGCGGCGCTGTTGCAGGCGCCGGAGCGCTGCTCGCGGGCGGTGCGGACATCGCCGGCGGCGCACCTTGCGGCACCGATGCGGCGGGACCGCTCGCGGCGGGCGGCGTCGCGCTTCGCGCGGCAGCGGCGGCCTGCGCCGCACGCTCGAGCACCGAGCTCGGCTCGGCCGGCGCGCGCGTTCCCATGTACGCGAGCGTCAAACTGGTGACGAAAAAAAGCGCCGCGAACACCGCGGTCAACTTCGAGAACAAGGTCGCCGTACCGCGCGCGCCGAATACGGTGCCCGAAGCGCCGGAGCCGAATCCCGCGCCGGCCTCGGCGCCTTTCCCGCGCTGCATGAGCACGAGACCGATGATCATCAGCGCAAGCAGAATGTGCACCGACAAAATGAATCCACGCAGCATTTCAATCTCTCAATGTCGCCGCGCGGCAGCGGCCGCGCAGATCTGAAGAAACTCATCGGCGCTCAACGAGGCGCCGCCCACCAAACCGCCATCCACATCGGGCATCGAGAACAGTTCCGCCGCATTCGAAGCCTTGACGCTGCCGCCGTACAGAATGCGGACACGACTTCCTAGTTTAGCATCTTGCGCGGCAATCCGGCTGCGCAGGTACTCATGCACTGCTTGCGCCTGTTGCGGCGAGGCATTACGCCCCGTTCCGATGGCCCAAACCGGCTCGTACGCGATGATGGCCTCCGCGAGACTCGACACACCGTTCATGGCGGTGACCGCATCGAGCTGACGCGCCACCACCGCCTCAGTCCTGTGCGTTTCCCGCTCCTCCAAACTCTCGCCCACGCAGAGCACCGGCGTGAGCCCGGTCTTGAGCGCCGCGCCGAATTTCCGCGCCGCCAGCACATCGTCCTCATGGTAGAGGCGCCGGCGTTCCGAATGCCCCACGATCACGTATTTGCAGCCGACATCCTTGAGCATGGCGGCGGCAACCTGCCCGGTGAACGCGCCGACCGGTTCGGCACACACATCCTGCGCACCGACGGCGATATCCGACCCCTCGAGCGTGCGTGCGGCATCGGCAAGATAGACGTAGGGTGGAAACACCACGACA
>DATNNI010000436.1:0-10575 GCA_035601915.1 Xanthobacteraceae bacterium | reverse complement strand
CGACGTCATAAAGCCTTCCTTGACGCCGCTGGCGTCCAAGCCGGCTTTGAAGTTTGCGATATCGGAAGCGATCGCGGCCTGTCCCTTGTAGGAGACCGGACCGACGCATACCGGCCAGTGCGCTTTGCGCGGCCCGGTATTCGCAGGACCTTCCGGGTCGCCGTAGATGTCGGGGAAACGATTGCGGTCGCGCCGGTCCCCCATGCCCGTGAGGACGATCTGACCCGGTTTACTTCGCCGTACCGGTTGATCGTGAAGGCCCCGTCCGCTGGCGAGATCGAGACCGGCCAGGCGATTGAACGCGTAGTTCCACCACGTGCCGTAGTTGACGCGACTGCCCATGGATTTGCCGAACTCGCCGTCACCCGGAACGTCGATGCCCATTTCTTCTTGTCGGCGCACGACGTCGACGACTGCCGCGCGGAGATGTTCCTGGAATCCCTTCTCGTCCGTCGTTTCGCCGGCTTCGCGGGCGCGGTTGGCTTCGATCAAGTCATCCGGGCGCGGCAGGCTGCCGGCTTGACTTGTCAGAATATGGTCGCGGCTTGCTCTCATGACGCGATGCACTCCATTTTTTTAGGCAGCCTTGCGGCGCGAGGCCCGATTACAAACGCGCTAATGCCAAAGCTCACGGCTTGCCAGCGCCGCCCCTTTGCCGAGCGCGTCGAGCTTCGCCCAGGCAATCGCCGGATGGACGCGGCCGCCAAGTCCGCAATCGGTAGAAGCGATGACACGCTCGCGACCCACGCTTTTTGTGAAACGGGCTATGCGTTGGGCCACCAGTTCGGGGTGTTCCACGACGTTGGTGGCGTGACTGACCACGCCCGGCAAAATGATCTTGCCTTCCGGGAGCTTGACGTCCTCCCATACGTTCCACTCGTGCTCATGGCGAACATTGCCGGCTTCGAACGAGTAGGCCTGGCACTTAACGGCCAGCATGACATCAACGATGTCGCGCATCGGAATATCGGTGGTATGCGGACCGTGCCAGCTGCCCCAGCACAGATGGAAGCGGATGCGATCTTCCGGCAACCCCCGGATGGCATGATTGAGCGCTTCGACACGCACCATTGAGAACTTTTGGTAGTCTTCGACCGACGGCTCCGGATTCACCAAATCCCAGCTCTCGGCGATGGAGGGATCGTCAAGCTGTAAAATCAAACCGGCGTCAACAATCGCCTTGTACTCGCTGCGCATAGCTTCGGCGCAGGCAAAAACAAATTCCTCGTCGGTCTTGTAGTACGCGTTGGCAAGGCGCGCCGCGCTACCCGGCGCGACCGATGTCATGAAACCTTCCTTGACGCCGGAGGCTTTCAGCGCCGCCTGGAAATGGGCGATATCGGATTTGATCGCGTCCTGGCCCTTGTAGGTGATGGGCCCGACGCAGACTGGCCAGCTCGGCGCTCGCGGCCCGGTATAAACGCTGCCCTCCGGGTCGGTATACACCGCGAGAAACTTCTGCCGGTCGCGGCGATCGGCGTTGCTGGAGAGTACGATTTCGCCCGCATGACTGCGCTTGGGCGGAATTTCATTCATTCCCGGACCGGCCAAGTCGAGCCCAGCAAGACGATTGAACGAATAGCTCCACCAGGCGCGGTAATTGACCTTGTGGCCCATCGCTTTGCCGAACTCGCCGTCGCCCGGCACGTCGATCCCGCATTCCGTCTGGCGGCGCACAACATCAATGACGGCTCTGCGCAACGTCTCTTGGAAAGAGGCCTCGTCCGTTGTTTCGCCGGCCTCGCGGGCGCGGTTCGCTTCGATCAATTCGTCAGGCCGCGGCAAGCTTCCGGCGTGACTGGTCAGAATATGGTCGCGGCTTGTTTGCATGGGGTATGGTGACGCGCGGGGAGGAGGACGAACCAAGAAGGTCCGTCCTCCTCTCCAGTTCGGCGTCGATCCTCTGTTCCGCTAATATCAGACTGCGTGAAACTGCTGGGCTTTGACCGAGTCGACGAGGCCATAGAACACCTCGTTCACCTTCGGCCAGCTCGGCAGCTTCTTTACGTTGTTGAGCCATCGCTCGACGTTCGGATAGGCCGAAAAGTCGCAGCGGATGACTTCGCCGAGCGTCACCAGACCGGCGCCGAAATAGTCAGCGATGGTGATCTGGTCGCCGCACAGAAACTGCTTCTTCGGTCCGATCCAGTGGTCGTTGAGGATTTGCAGCCAGCGTTTGGAATTTTGCTGACCGATCTCGATGGTAGCCGCCTGGGCTTCGTCGCTGCGGCGCTTGAGATGCGGGAAAAGCTGCGGGTAGCAAAGGTTGTAGGCCCACTCCCGATAGAAATTGGTGTTGAGCCAGTCCATGACTTCATTGACCTTGGCGCGCTGCTTCAAATCCTTCGGGTAGGCCGGCGAGCCGATTTTGTCGGCGAGATATTTGAGAATCGCCGAGCTTTCGGTCAGGCGCAGATCGCCATCCTCGATCATCGGCACCAAGTTGTTTGGATTAATCTGCGTGTAGGTCGGCTGATATTGTTCACCGGTAAAAAGGTCGACCGTGACTTCGTCGACCGGGATTTTATTTTCGGTGATGAACAGCCGCACGGGGCGGCTCGTCATCGAAACCGGGTGCATATAAAGCTTCATAGCAATACTCCTCCCAAGTGCTGCTTTTTCAGTATCTCATTCTAGAGCATCTTTCTCCGCCGTGGAAACCAAAGCACGAACACGACAGATCGGCGACAGGGTGGGCAATAGCCTTGTCCCGCGTGACGCCGGATTGGGCAGAGAATGCCCAACCGAAGGGGGCTTAAGGGCGCGGCTGGTCACGTCGCGTTGATAACTTGCGAAGTGTCGTGATTTTAGCGTCGCGATACATCGGCTGTTCCTGCAGGACGAGCGCCGCTCCCGGCGACCGGCGAAGGCCGGCTAACAATCTTGCCAGTTCACCAACAGTTGACCGCAACCGGCCGTTCGGGCGCGGGCGCCATCGAGGCTTTTGCGCGGTCGCGGAAGAAGCCGAGTACTCTCCGAGCGGTGTCGACCGGCAGCCGATCGTAACTGTCCAGTGCGCGCTCGATATCTTGGGAAGAGGCCCTACGCTCTGACCCACGTAAGGCAAGGATCGCCCGGGTCGACGCCGGCGATAAGCCGCCAACCTTAGCAAGGATGAGGACCATTTCGGAATTTTGATCGGCCAGCGCCCGTTCTACGACATCTGTGGGCATGTCGCACATGATCGCGAGGCCGGCCGCAGTCTCATCCAGTTTCCGATCCTTGGCAAACTGCGCAATCTTGTTCTCGTTGAGGTCGCCAACCCGATGTTGCGGCTCCAGGCGAGCGCGGATGGCGGCCAGTCTTGCCGGTGCGTTGCTTTGATCCGCGCCGACGATGTCGCTGACGATCCGCTCCGCGGAACTCGTTGTCTGTGGGTTCGCGGCGGCGAGGCGGACGCGCACGCTGCGCGAAGCGCTTTCCAAAAGAACAAGGAAGTGCGGCCGTGGAATATCCGAGCGCAGGCCGACCGCGGCTGCAAGCTCATCGTCGCCGGTCGCCCATTTGACGAGAAGGCGGAAACCGAAATCGGAGATGCGGGCGCTTTTGTTCCTCACTATTGAGAGGTTCAACTTGCGGTCGCCACGTTCGATGAGCAGGTCAGTCACCGCCTCGCTGAGGTCGCGCCGCCGCGAAATGGCCAAGAGATGTTGCAAGCTCTTCGTCTTGGCGCTCGCAAGAAGAGCTTGCTCTTGCAGACGCTCCGATCGCGTCAGAACCGGGCCGGCCACTTGGATGTCGTGATCAAAGGCGAGCGCGTGGATCACGCCCGAAGGAGCGCTGGCGATCGGCGCGAGTTTGGCGGCGAGCGTGGCACGCGCGCTCGTTCCCACTGAATCGATCAGGCGCACCATGATGGCGTCGAAAAAGCGCAGCTGCTCGTCCGAATAGCGCGACGCATCGGCAGCAAAAACGTTGGCGACGCGCGCGAGCATATCGACGCGGCGCGCCTCGCTGCCCGACTTCAGCGCAGCGTCGAGTTCGCCCATTATCGAGGAGCTGAGGATCGACAGTTGAGCGTCCTGCACCATGAGTGCGGAAAATGCCGCCATAACGGTGAATAAAGGCTTGCCGTATGGGTGAGATCGGTGCGCCGGCTAGCGGCCGGGACGTGAGGGGCCGCTGGGGAACAAGCCCATGCGGTTGCGAACCTCGGCGGGCACGCGGTACTCGCGGATGACGGTCCCTTGGTCGCGAAGCCCGCAAGCCTCCCTTTGGACGATGAAGCACCGAAGCGCATAGCCAGCGGCCTCCAGGAGCTCGGTCCGAGCCGCTTTCCGGGATGACCGGGAGGCATTGTCGACTGAAGAGCCTTGTTGGGTGGCGTCGAAGGCCGCCAAGCCGGTCTGGGCCGCTTCCAGCGCCCGCCCCAGGCGGCCGAGCGCCGCCGCTTGTTCCTGGACGATCTCATACTCGAGAACGTTACCGCGGCCTTGGCTGGTGTGCGGTTGGGGCGATCGCGGTGCCATGGCGGAAAAAATAAGCCTTGCCCGGCGCGCGTCATCGTCGGCAACCTTGCCAAGAATGCTGCGGATGCCCCCGCGGCCATCACTAGGGGGCCGCCGTGCTCGCTTCGGTGCGTGTCCAGGTGGTCAAGGTAATGGCCCCAGCGGCGTCAAGATCCTGCCGGCGTCCTGGGTTTAAGCCAGCCCCGGCGAGCACGTCTTCCGGCGTTTTGTGGATTCCAACTTGCGAGAACACAGGCCGTCCGGCGGGAATTTTTGCATGCAAGGCGCGCGTCAAGTAAAAGGCGTCGTAGAGCGACAGAAACAAGTCGAAGACCTCGGTGCCGCCGAGGATTGCTATTAGACCGTCCGTGACGCCAAGCCGGCTTAAGGCCGCTTCGAAGGTCGTGCCGGCCGGGTTCCAGAGGATCGAATGTGGATGGGCCGGATCGTCGCAGAGCGACGGTACCTGCCGCGTCAAAATAACTCGCTTTCGCTGCGCCGCGCGCGGGCCGCCTTCGTGCGAATGGCGCCCGTGAACGATGACAGCGGCGCGATCAAGCTCGGATTGTAGAAATCTCTGGTCGGCATTGTTACGGATCGCTTCCGGCATTACGCCAACGGCGTTGGCGATCATGCCCTCCGCAGAGACGATGGCGTAACCTTCGACGCGGCATCCCTCGATCATGGGAAGGACGATAACCGTGCCGGGCAGCGGTGTCATGCACCGCGAGGGGGCCCCGGAATTTATCAAACTCAAGGCAATCCGGGCTTGTGCCGCGCTGCACAAGACGAAAAGGTTTGCATTATTGGCCCTGGCAGCCTATGTCGAATTCAAACGAGGGTTTGAAAAAAGGCTGCTTGTGACACGACCGTCCGATATTACGCGCGACCGGATCATCAAAGCCGCGGAGCGGCTGTTTGCCGAGCGTGGCTACGACCACACCAGCATTCGCGCGATCGTCGCCAAGGCCCGCGTCAATCAAGCGGCGATCAACTACCACTTTGACGGCAAGGACGGACTCTACCGCGAGGTGTTGCGCGCGGCTTTTCGCGCGCTCACCGAAGGTCAAATCTCGCATGCCGCCGAAATCAAAGCTCTCTCGCGCGAAAATGCGCTCGCCGAATTCGTGCGCTATCAGTTGCGCGGGCTGTTGCAGCGGGACGAACTCACTCGCCCAATCCGCATCTTCAATTGGGAAACGGTGCGCCCGACGGCGGTCTTTCGTGAGCTCTTGAGCGAAGAGTCGGCGCCATTCATGGGGCTTGCAACCGATATCATCAGCCGCTTCATGCCCACGGCCGATCAGCGCACGCTGACGCTGGCGGCCATTTGGCTGGTCGGCCAATGCGGCGTCTTCGTGCGCAACCGCGAGCGGCTGGCGGTCCCTCCGCTTTCTCTCGAATTGGACGAAGCGGCCGTTGAGCGGCTGGCCAAGCTTGTGAGTAGCTGGGCGATCGCGGGATTGGGATCGAAAGCTTAGCTTTCCCCTTTTCCCCCGGAAATCCGTTAGTCCGCCGCAAAAATTCCTTGCTCCCGGCCACAACGCGCCTATAACGTCTGTTTGAAATTCAACCGGTCGTTTGAAAAATACGGGGATGGAGGAGTGGTCATGCGATACCCTCAGACACTGGTCGCTCGCTTGGCGAGCAAGCTCGTTCTCGACATCCTGCCGGCAACGACCGCCAGCCTGGTAGGTGGCCTCTTGTTCGCGCATTACGGCCTCGGCCGCGCTACTGAGTCCGCCGCCCAAGTGGCGCCGGCCTCCGCGGAAATGATGCAGCTTCTGCGTGACGAACACGGGCTTATCATCAGCTTTCTAAACGCGCAGCTTGAGCGCGAGAAAACCGAACTTGCTTCAGGCGACGCGCTCCGCCACGGAAGCGGCGAAGCTGCGGCGACGGCGAATATGCCGGCGCGGACCCCTGCAGCCGGCATTGCCGGCAAACCCGTGATGCCGCGCGCGAGAGCGACAATCGCCGCGACCGCGTCGGCGCCGCTAGTTATCGCGCAAGTGCAAGAAGCCGAAAGCCCAAGCGCCCCGCCTTCGCCGGCGCCTCAGGCGCTTATTGCCAAGACGATGGGCCTTAAGGACCACGTCGTGTCAGTGACCCATCGCGTCGTCTCCGCTCTCGGCGAAATTCCGAACTGGGTAGGACTGATCGGCGATCATTTGGGCGGAACAAACACAAAGTCGCGTCCGCTCCCCGATACGATCGCAGCATCCTAACTGCTGACAGATTAGGCAGAAGCTGCCCGGTTATTCGTGGTTAATCAGGCCTGTTTTGTCTGGTGTCGGCGGGAACGGGTTCTTAATCGGTGCGTTTGCACATTCGACGGCACTGGGGGCGGGCAAAGAACAACGGTCTGTCTCGGAGGTCGTCATGCCTAACGCCGGCAACTTCAATCCGGAGTGGGGCTATTTAGCCCCGAAACCGGGATTTATCCGCAGCGCCCGCATGGCGCTTGCGGCCGGAGCAATAGGCACAGTTGCCGGGATGACTGTCGCGATCGCGCTCATCGCGCACCCAAACGTTGATGTTTCTGTCGCCGCGCGCACCATGGCGCAATTGGGCGCGCTGGAAGCTTCGCCGGTTTCAGCCGCCAGCGCCGAGCTTTTGGAGAGCGACGCGCAACGCGTGACCGCCCCCCGAATATCGGCGCGCACGAGCGTGGATCCTCGTGATGTAAAGAATTTTGCCGCGGCCGAGTCGCATTCCGCCGCGACGACGCAACAGCCCGCCGGCCTTTCGGCTTTAGCTGAAGCACCAGCTGTGAATGATAGCGCAGCGGATACGCCGATCGGACCGACGCCGCTTTCGTCGCCAAGGAAACTAAGCAAAGTTCAACAGGCGGCTAGTGTCGCGGCCTTGGCCGCTGCGCCGGCGTTAAGGGACGATGCCTCGGAGATGTCCAGCGAAGCGACGCCAGCTGTCTCGCCAAAGAAGGTGAACAAAAAAGTGCAGACGGCACGCGTCCGCACTCCGCGGAACGATCCGAACGTCCGCGACGGCGAGAAGGGCGGACCGTTAGATTTCCTGCCCCTGATTGGCCGGACAATTCTCGGCGCAAACTGGAACGATCAGGGTGGCCGCGCCATCGCTCGCTGATGTTAATCGTTCCGAACAGATAACGGTCGTTCGCTACCGGCAAACACCTTGCGCAAATGCGCTATCGACTGCGCTTCGTGCTGCCGGATAGTCCGGGATGCCGAACGCGAGTTTGGTCCAGCCGGCGCCCGATAGATCGCTACCGCTATCCTGCCAAATTTCGCAGCGACCATCGCGGAACTGGATTACGGCGTAGTCGGCACGCACGGGTGTCGATGCGGCGAGCGCCACGGTCAGAAAGCCGATCGCAAGTGCCAAGCGTTTCATGCTGTGCTCCCTGAATGCATCCTATAAAACTCGGAAGACCTCGAAGGTGTTCCACGCAAAATCTGAAGGTAGGGAGCGGCGAGCCGACGATCAGACGCAATGAGGATGGTCAGACGCAATGAAAGCGACCGGGTTTCGGAGCCCAAAAACCAACCGCCCGCCGATGGGGCGGGCGGTCAATGACATCAATGTCAGAGAACTGACGCTTACTTCCACCACTGCCGGCACCAATGGTGCTTCATCGCGTAACCGCCTTTGCCCTGAGCCACTTCCCAAGAGGGAACACTGACCCAGAGATATTTCCAGCCCGGGGCCGCCGGCGCGGCTTTATGATCAGCCCAAGCGCGGCAGCTCTTGTCCCCGAACTTCACGACGGCGAAATCAGCACTCGCCGGTGCCGCCGCAGCAACAAGCAGCGCCAGCGCGGCAATTCCGATACTCACTTTTTTCATCACTTACCCCCTGTCACGGACCCCTCGGGTCAAATCGCTAGTGAAAGTCGCGGCACCAGCCCCGGCGCATCGCGTAGTGCTTCTTGCTCTGGGCGAACTCCCAGCTCTTCAGGCCGACCCAGTGATACTTCCAGCCCGGCTGCACCGGTGCGGCGGCGCTGTCTTTCCAAACCCGGCAATAGCCGTCCTTCTTGAACATGACCACGGCATAATCGGCGCGCGCCGCGCCGGACGCGGCCAAGCCGAGCGCCAATACGCTCGCGGCAAAGACTAATCGCTTCATAATTCCCTAGCTCCCTTGTACCGACCCCGCTTTTTCCGATAGTAGGGAACCGCTCGCAAGGCAAGTCCGGAACGGTGCGCGGCGCGCGATTTGTGTCCATGCAGGCCGGCAAGCAACACGGAGGAATCTATGCCGGAGATCGTCGTCTATCTGCTCGAAGGCCGCTCGCTCGAATCCAAGCGCGGATTGGTCAAGGATGTGACCGCCGCAGTGGTCAAGAACCTCGGAGTGCCAATCGAATCGGTCACTGTCTCCATGATCGAGACGGCCAAGGAGGCGAAGGGCAAGGGTGGCGTCCTGTTCAGCGACATGGCCCCGCGTTAACCGCACCTCTCTCAAAAAGTTGAGTTAACGGCGTCGGTTGGATGGGCGTTTCGCGCCCCTGACCTGCGTTTAGTGCATCGCACAATTTTTCTTGCTGCGATGCAGTATGCCTCCCATAATAGGGCCGCAGCTTCAGAGGTGCGGCCATGGACGACATTTGGGACACAAAGGACGGTCGGCGGCGGGTCAGGCGGGATCCGCCGACCTTGGAAGAAGCCGCGCTTGCGGCGCAGGGCCTGACCACCGATCCGAACGAGCAGATCGCGATTGTCGCTTCGCTGATGGAAGTAGCCCCAGACGAGGCAAGGACGGCCGTCCTCCGTCTGGGCCGGAGCCGGGAGGTGGAACACGTGACGGTGACCGGCCGCATTGGCGCGCCGCGAGCGGTTGTCGTCGAACGGCGAACGTCCCGCTTCGCCGTTTCCCCAAGGCGTTCCATGGCGCGTTAGCCGTCATCGGATCGAAAGCGGCCGGCGATTTGTTATAGCCAGCGGCGGCTCCCGGGATCTGAAATCACTCGGTTCGTGACGAGGCGGTGCCACACGGACAGGACAACGATGGCGCCAATCACCGCGCCGATCAGTCCCGCGCCCTCGTTCCGGCCGTACCAGCCGATGGCTTGACCGATGAACGTGGCGACGAATGCGCCGGCGATACCAAGCAGGGTGGTGAGAATAAAACCAGCCGGATTGTTCGGGCCCGGCGCCAGCATGCGGGCGATGATGCCGGCGACGAAACCAATAATGATGATCCAGAGTATGTGCATCGCGACCTCCACGTGCGGGGCCAATTAAGGGCACAAATTGCACCGCGTTCCAAGACGCCAGGCGCGCGCCCCGATACGCGTTGCATGCGAAGCGGCCGCAAGCGGGAGAACTTTTGAGAATTGGAGCGTGCGCGCTATAATCCCCACGTCGCCAAGCAGCGCTGCGGAAAAACTTGCGATGACCAAGACCATCGTGAAACCGCGCACCAAAGTGGCCGCTAAGACGCAGCGGCCGCCGCTCTATAAGGTCATCCTGCTCAACGACGATTACACGCCGCGGGAATTTGTCGTCCTCGTCCTCAAGGCGGTTTTCCGCATGAACGAAGACCAGGCCTATCGCGTAATGCTGACCGCGCACCAGAAAGGCGCCTGCGTGATTGCCGTCTATGTCCGCGACGTCGCCGAGACCAAGGCCAAAGAGGCGACCGATCTCGGCAAGGAAAAGGGTTATCCGTTGTTCTTCACCACCGAACCGGAAGAATAACAACCTCTCGAGGTTTATCGGGCGTACGGCACAGTCGAAGCCACCGGCCAGTACATCGCCGTGCGCGTGCGTTCGGCGCCTTGCGTCGGCGCCTCGTAATCGAACATCAGCGCACCGAGGGTTACGCCGGCGAGGAATATCGTAACCATCGCAAGCATCACGGTAGGGCCGGCGCCGGGGGAGGGCGGCATGTGCCGCAATTGCTTGCGCAAAAATTCCTGGTCATGCTGGTCCATGGCTTAGCCCATCGCGCTGACGTCGAATGTCTTGAAAAACTCCCAAGGGGGCGGTTGTGTTCCGCTTTGGCAGCTCTAAAGATCAGAACTTTGTGAACGCGTGCGGCCGGTGTAGGTCCTAAACTGGGGCTTTGAACAGCACTTTGCGAGGTTTGCGATGAACGTTTCGGCTTCATTGACCGACTCTTCCGAGTTGAGAGGCGGCTT
>DATNNI010000435.1:0-8784 GCA_035601915.1 Xanthobacteraceae bacterium | reverse complement strand
CCTTTTGCGCACGCTCAACGCCCGCGCGGTGACGCTCGCCTGCGGCGGCTTCGAGGGCAATAAAGAGATGCTGACGCGCTATCTCGGCGCCAATGCGTGCGACCTGCCGTTGCTCGCGCCCGGATTGGCCTTCAATCAAGGCGCCGGCATCACAATGGCGATGGAGATCGGCGCCGGCACGTCGGGGCAGTTCGACATGCTGCACACCGAGCTGGTCGACCGCCGCACGTCGAAGCCCGATGCTTATATTTACGCTCATCCGTTCGGCATCGTCGTCAACGGGAACGCCGAGCGCTTCTATGATGAAGGTTGCGGCACATTCGAGGAAACTTTCGAGCTCATCGCCTTCGAAGTCTGGCGCAACCAAAACCAAACCGCGTTTTTCATCGCCGACCAAACCATCACCAGCCACAAGGGCATTATGGTCCTGTTCGATTCTGACAAGCCGCCGCTCGAGGCCGCATCGCTGCCGGAATTGGCGAAGCTTTTGGGTCTTGATCCCGATCGTCTGGTGCGTACCGTCGCGGAATACAATTCCGCGATCGGGCCCGGCGAATTCGATCCGCAGCGCCGCGACGGCAAGCGCACGCGCGGACTTCATCCGGACAAGTCCAATTGGGCCTACCCGATCGAGAAGCCGCCCTATTTTGCCTATCCGATGACGTCGGCGATCTGTTTTACCTATGGCGGCATTCGCACCGACACCGATGCGCGCGTGGTGACGGGAAACGGCGTTCCGCTGCCCGGCTTGTATGCCGCCGGCGAGATCGTGGGACTATTTTATCACGAGTACCCGGCCGGTACGTCGGTCTTGCGCTCTTTGACGTTCGGTAGGATCGCCGGCGCGCACGCGGCGCAATCGCATTTCGCCAACCGCTAAAGCAGGAAGCAGCGCAGACAGTGGGTATCCGCCTGTAAAACCTCGCTTGCGCGTTCAGGCGCAGGAGTTTATTCGACTTCCCAGGCTCCCTTCGTCTAGCGGTCTAGGACGCGGCCCTCTCAAGGCTGAAACAGGGGTTCGATTCCCCTAGGGAGCGCCAAAAAACTCCCGAGATGCCGACTAAACTTGAGCCGTCGGGCAGGGATGGCACTGCTCTTTCAGTCGAGCAATCCGGCCTTGCGGAGTCCTTCGGCGAGCCGCTCCCCGTCTTCTTTGCGTTTAAAGGGCAGCCGGCCCAAATGCTCGTTGAACGAATATTTCGGATTGATCTCTTCGAGTTCGTGCCAGATGCGGCGGGCCTCGTCGACTTGGCCGAGGTGACCGAGCGCAGAGGCGAGCGCTGAACGCGAAAAGTCGGTTCCCGGCACCAGAGCGATGCGCTGCTTAAACAGCGCAGCCGCCGTTTCGTATTTACCGGCGACAAGGTTCGCCAAGCCGAGGAAGTGCAGATATTGCGTCTTGCCCGCCGGGTCGAGGCGGATGCCGCGCTCGATCAGCGCGATCGCCTCAAGCGGCTCTCCCGCATACATGCGAATGCTGCCGGCGATGTTGTAGGCCATGGCAAGATTCGGATTGAGCGACAGCGCAATGCCGACCTCGGACTGCGCCCGCGCGAGGTCGCCGCGGAACGTTGCCGCCACCGCCGCGACGGCGTGGGACAGCGGCTCCTTGGGGTCCTTTTCGATCGCCGATTCCGCATACTCTTTGGCGAGCGCCAGCGACGCGTCGGGATCGTCGCTCCAGCGATTTTGGTAGTCGAACATGTACGCAAAGCCGAGGCCGGCGCGCGCCACGGCAAAATTTGGATCGATCTCGATCGCCTTACGAAACAGTGCCGTTGCCTGTTCGAAGGTTTCGCGGGTCTTCTGGGGGCCGAGCAAAATCTCGCGGCCGCGTAACGAGTAATCGTAGGCTTCCATATTGATCGGTGCGCCGCCGCCGGCGGGCCGCGCTTTTTCCTCCGGGCCAAGCGTGACCTTGAGCGCATCGACGATGCGGTGGGTGACGTCGTCCTGAACCGCGAAGATATCCGTCAGGTCGCGGTCGTAACGGTCAGCCCACAGGTGGCCGCCGCTGCCGGCGTCGATCAGCTGCGCGGTGATGCGTACACGATTGCCGGCGCGGCGGATCGAGCCTTCGAGTACGGACTGCACGCCGAGCTCGCGGCCGATGGCGCGCACGTCGACCGCACGGCCTTTGTAGGTGAAGCTCGAGTTGCGCGCAATCACGGTCAGGCCGGCGATCTTCGACAGGTCGGTAATGATGTCTTCGCTGATGCCGTCGGAAAAATATTCCTGCTCAGCATCACCGGACATGTTGGTGAACGGCAGGACGGCAATTGATGCCGTCGAGATTTTTTGCGCCGCATGCGCCCCGTTTGTCTTTTGCTCGACCGTGGCGGCGGTCGCCGGATGCCATCGCCAGACGCGAATTGGGCGGTCGATGTTCTTGACGCCGATCTCGCCGCCGTCCTGGAAGTGAACGTCGACGCGGTTGCCGATACTTTCATTGACGATCGCGGAGATGCAAACGCCTCCGGGTTCGGCGAGCGGCTCGAGTCGCGCGGCAATGTTGACGCCGTCGCCGTAAATGTCCTCGCCCTCGATGATGACATCGCCAAGGTTGATGCCGATGCGCAGCACGATCGGGGACGGTGCGCTGTTCGGCTCGGGCGGCAAGGCGGCCGATCGCTGTACGGCGAGCGCGCAGTTTACGGCATCGATCACGCTGCCGAACTCGACAATGGTGCCGTCGCCGATCAGTTTCACGATCCGACCGTTATGGGCGGCGACGGCAGGGTCGAAGATGACCTCGCGATGCCGTTTCAAGGCGCCGAGCGTGCCGGCCTCGTCGGCGCCCATGAGGCGGGAATAGCCGACCACGTCGGCAGCGAGAATCGCCGCGAGCTTACGGTTGACGCGTTCCTCGGCCATGTATTCCCGACTATCCCACCGCGCATTAACGAGCGTTCCCCAACTACGTAATGCGCCGTTTGGGAAAATCCACGGCAGCGCGACCCGTGAAAAGAAGCTTATTCCGTTCCGAGCCGCTTGACGGGGCAAGGTTTCCGCCAGCGCCGCATGAAATACGCCGCTTTGCCGATCAGTTTGGCGGGGCGCTTTCGCCTTTTGGCTCTCTGGGCACGGCCTCAATCCTTGTGACGCTCGCCGACGTTAACGTGTTCGTCCCAGAGCCAGTACAATCCGGCGGCTCCGACAACGAGCGCTGCGATGATAATCCAACGGGGCCAACTCGGATCAATGACGTAAAAGTAGGCCGATCCGGCGCCGCCCAGGACGACCAGTGTGAGTGCCAGAATTAGGTTTATGGCGCGACGGAGCGAAGTCATGCAACGCAGTGAGACCGCTCGAAAGGCGACCCGTCAAGGGTCCCAAAATTCAAACTGACGCACTACCCTTCGGTGTATTCTGTGGATAAACGGTTGAAAACCAACGGGGTAGCCGTCCGGGCCGGCCGCAGCGGTCGTAAGTTCAAGCGCGTAGCGTTGCGCAGGGCGAGCGTGAAAGGGCGAGCACATGTCGACAGATGGCGAGAGCCGGCCTGAGTCAAATACCCTTTACATTGGCGAACGAGTCGCGGTCCGCGGCGCCGTAGTTGTCGCCAACGCCGTCGTCGTCGATGGCTTGCTCGAAGGCGACATCTCCGCCGGCAATCTATTGGTGACCGAAACGGGCACCATCAGGGGCAAGATCAGTGTCACGCAAAATGCCGACATATTCGGCCGCGTCTATGACCGGCTCGACGTCAAAGGCCTTCTGATCTTGCGGGCCACGAGCGGCGCCGATGGCAACATAACGAGCGGTATGTTGCAGATCGAGCAAGGAGCCAACATCAACGGCGGAATTTGCTCGACCTATCATCACGCCGCCAAATCGGATCCCAAGCCGGAACGCACGCGCGAACCGCGGCTGAACAATGTCACGCCAATGGCAAAGCCGCTCGAGCTGCCAACTCTTGAAGTTGTGCCGCGCTCCGACTCATTTGCCGCAAGCGCGTAACTTCGCGAAGCGCGCGGCGGGCGGATCAAGCCCGCCCGGCTTTCAAGTCTTTATCAGCTCGCGCAGCTTATAGCGCATGATCTTGCCCGATCCGGTGCGCGGGATTTCGGTGATCGCGTGCACGGCTTGGGGGATTTTGTAAGCCGAAAGGTGCGCTCGGCAATGCGCCAGCAATTCCTCGGTGTGCAAATGCTGTCCCTGGCGTAAAACCACAAACAGCGCCGGCACCTCGCCGAGATGCTCGTGCGCGACGCCGACGACGGCGCAATCGAGCACCGCCGGAAAAGTGTTAGCCACCTCCTCGATTTCAGCCGGAGCAATATTCTGGCCGCCGCGGATGATCAGCTCCTTCAGCCGCCCGGTGATGGTGATAAAGCCGTCGACGTCGCTCTTGGCCAAATCGCCGGTGTGGTACCAGCCGGCGCGCAGGGCGCTGCGCGTCTCATCGGGCCTGTTGTGATAGCCGGGCATGACGTTCGGTCCACGAACAATCAGTTCGCCCTCGGCATTGGCATCGACGTCGTTTCCGTTCGCGTCGATGATGCGCACGGTGAGGCCGGGCAGGGGTATGCCGCACGACCCCGGCACGCGGTTGCCGGATGGCCAGTTCATGATCACCATGGTCGAGGTTTCGGTGATGCCGTAGCCGTCGAGGAGCTGCACGCCGAACTGTTCCTCGAATTCGCGATTGAGCGTCGCCGGCATGATCGCGCCAGCCGAAACGCAGAGCCGCAGATTATTGAGTGTCACGCGGTCGTCGCCGCGCGTGGCTTGCAGCAGATAATGAAACATGGTGGGCACGCCGGCGAAGAAAGTGAATTCTCCGCTCTTGAGGAGCCGCAGCGCTTCCGCAGTCGAAAACCGCTCCATAATGTAGGCAGTCGCGCCGGCCGCCAGAACGCTAAGCACCGACAAATTCAGCGCGTAGGAATGAAACAGCGGGAGAGGTGACAGGAACGTGTCGGACGCCGAGAATCCCGCGATCGGCGCCCAAGAGGCCGCGGTCACCCACAGCATTCCATGCACGGTCAGCCGAACGCCTTTGGCGCGGCCGGTCGTCCCCGAGGTGTAGAGAATAAACGCGGTCTCGTGCAGCGACGCCGGATCGCGAGGCATTGCCTTTGGCTCGATCCCCAGCAATTCGGCGTAAGGCAACGCCGGCGCAGCGGACGTGCCGCGGTCTGTCGCAATGATGGTCGCGAGGTTTGGCGCCGACGCGCGGAGCCGGGTAAACAAATCCACGCGCTCGGCGGTGGTGAACACCGCCCTGCAATTCGCGTCCGTCAAGCGGTAGGCGATTTCGTTTTCGGTGGAATCGTAGCTGATCGGAACACTGATCGCGCCGGCGCGCGCGATAGCAAAACAACTTTCAACCCACGGCACGGAGTTCGGCAGGCAAATCGCCACCGTATCATTCGGCGCAACCCCGTTATCGGCCAAGTGCCCGGCGAGCCTTGCCGTGCGCTCGTTGAGTTCGGCGTAAGTGGCCGACGTCTGTGCGTCCCGGTAGGCGCATTTCGTGCCGTGCGCGGTCGCCTGCCGCCGCAGCAATTCCGGAATCGGCGCAATCAGATCGGTGCGCAACACGCGTCGTCTCGTTAAACCATGCTGAAGCCGCCGCTGATGCTGATCACTTGTCCCGTGATCCAGCCGGCATGCGGCGAAGCAAGCAATGTCACCATCGGCGCCACATCGCCCGCAAGTCCGAGGCGGCGCAGCGGATAAAGCCTGATCAGTTTCTCGCGATTTGCCGCGACCCATTCCGCATCGTGTTGGGTCTCGACCAATCCAAGCGACACCGTGTTGGCAGTGGTGCCGGAACGGCCGAACTCGCGGGCGAGCGATTTCATCAGCGCAATGACGCCGCCGCGGGCGGCAGCGACGATCGCAAGGCCGGATTCGCCGACGCGCGAGGAGTCGCCGACGACACCGACGATGCGGCCGTTCTTCGCGCCGTTGAGGTGCGGTGCGGCCGCATGACAGCAATGGATGGCGCCGTAAAGGCAAGCGTCGATCTGACGGCTCCAGTCCTCGGGCGTGCTCTCGACGAAGGGTTGGCGAATGGCGGTCCCGGCGTTGTTGATCAGGATATTGAGGCCGCCAAAGTCTCCAGCGATCTGGTCGATCATGCTTTTGACGGCGCCGAAATCAGTGACATCGGCGCGGTAAGCTTTGGCCTTGCCGCCTTTAGCGGCGGCCTCTTCCACAATGTGTTGCGCATCGGCACTGGAACTCCGGTAGTTGACCGCAACGCGCGCGCCTTCGGCCGCCAAGCCGAGCGCAATTTCGCGGCCGACGCCGCTGGTTGCGCCCGTCACCAATGCGATCTTTCCATTCAGCGCCAGGTCCATGTTTGCTCTTTCATGCTTTTGCTTCGCTTCGGGCCGCCGTGATGAGCCGGAACAAACGCTCCTGCGTCAACGGCAGCTCGTTAACTTCAACCCCGAAGGGCGCAAGCGCGTCGGTGATTGCATTCGCTACCGCGGCCGGTGCGCCAATAGTGCCGCCTTCGCCCATGCCGCGAAAGCCGCCGAGCGTGGTCGGCGAGAGGCTTTCGATGTGCACGACGTGCATCCGCGGGATCTCAAGCGCTGTGGGCACGAGGTAATCGACAAGACTAGCGGTGGTGCTTTGTCCCTGCTCGTCGTAGATCAGCTCTTCGTAAAGCGCCGCGCCAATCCCTTGCGCTACGCCGCCATGGACCTGGCCGTCGACGATCATCGGATTGACCAGCTTGCCGCAATCCTCTGCAACGGCGAATTGCTCGGTCCGCACCTCGAAAGTGTCCGGGTCGATGTCAACCGCGGCGATGTGCGCCGCTGATGAGGTCGTGCCGAACACCGGATCGTAGGTTTTGGTGGCGGTAAGGTCGTCGTGCGCCGTCGGCGGCAGCGCAGCGACTTTCGAATAGACAGCATGCGCGACATCGCGAAACGTCACAGTGCGGTCGGTGCCGGCCACAGTAATGGCGCCATTCTCCGCAATGAGATCGGCTGGTGACGCCTCGAGCAGAAATGAGGCGGCGTTGAGCATCTTCTCGCGCACCGCCTCCGCGGCCAAGGTGGCCGCGCCGCCGGCCAGCACTAGGCTGCGGCTGGCATAGGTGCCGGTCGAGCCGGGCACGGCTGCACTGTCGCCTTGCTGGATGCGAATGTCCTCGAAGCCGGCGCCGAGATGCTCGGCCACGATCTGCGCCAGCGTCGTTTCCAGGCCTTGTCCGTGCGACGCAACCCCGAACGCAGCGGAGACGCCTCCGTCCTCGTCGACGCGGATAATTGCGGTTTCCGTGCCGGTATTGATCGGCATGCCTGGAGCGACGGGAATGCGCGAGCCGATGCCGGTCAGTTCCGCGTAACAGGCGATGCCGATGCCGAACCAGCGGCCGGCGGCGCGGGCTTGCTGCTGTCTCTCTCGCAACGTCTCGTAGCCGATTGCGGCGCACACAGCGTCCAAACATTCCTGGAAGGCCGATTTATCCCAGACAATGCCGGACGCGGCTTTGTAGGGAAACTCCGCTGCCGAAACCAGATTTTTGCGGCGGATGTCCTTGGCGTCGATCCCGAGCTTTCTGGCCGCCATGTCCATCAGCCGTTCCATAACGAAAGTGGAGATCGGACGGCCGACGCCGCGATACGGTCCGGTCGGCGCTTTCGATGTCGCGACCGCGCGCACGCGTCCGCGATAATTTGCAATCCGGTAAGGCCCGGGCAGAAAGCTCACCACCTGCACCGGCTCGAGCGCCGCGGTCCACGGATAGATCGAGTAGGCGCCGACATCGCCGATGACTTCGGCGCGCAATGCAAGCACGCTTCCTTCGCTATCGAGGGCCAATTCTGCGTCGGCGATCTCGTCAAAGCCCTGGCTGCTCGCGGTCAAGTCTTCGAGCCGGTCGCTAGTCCATTTCACCGCCCGCGCCAGCGCCCGCGCGGCCGCGCAGACGAAGATTTCCTCCGGGTAGAGCGAGCCTTTGCCGCCGAATCCGCCGCCGACGTCGCGCGCCAACACACGGATTTGCTCCGCCGGGACGTCGAACGCGAGCGCCAGCGCGTCGCGCACAATGCCGGGCACTTGCGTCGCCGAATGCAGTTTCAGCGCTCCGGATGCAGGGTCGTATTCGGCAAGGCAAGCGCGCGGCTCGATGGGGGTCGCGGTCTTGCGGTGCATGCGGAAGCGGCCGCCAACGCAAATCGCCGCAGATGCGAATGCTTCATCGACATCGCCGCGCTTGAACTCGCGGCTCACCAGCACATTCGTGCCCGCTTCTTCATGCAGCAACGGAGCGTCGGCGCTCGCGGCTTGTTCCGGGTCGCAGATGACGGGCAGGGGATTGTAATCAATGACGACGCAACCCGCGGCGTCTTCGGCCTGATATCGGCTCAGCGCCACGATGCCGACGACCGGTTCTCCGACATAGCGCACTTTCTCACGCGCCAACGGAAAGATCGGCGTGGCGTAGTAATTGACCATGCGTGAGGTGGCGACGAGCGGCTTGACGAAACCTGCCAAATCCTCAGCGGTGAAGATTGCGACCACTCCCGCCGATGCGCGCGCCGCCGCGCAATCGATGCCGAGAATGCGCGCATGGGAATGGTCGCTGCGGCGAAAGGCGACGTGCAGCACACCAGTAGCCCGGCAATCGTCGGTATAGGCGCCTCGCCCGGTGAGGAGTCGCGGATCTTCGACGCGCTTGATCCGTGCGCCGATAAATTTCGGCCGCGCGTGAATCTCGGCCGTCTCACTCATAAGCGTCGAGGCCTTTGCGCAACGTCTCCCACTGCGCTTGATCGTGGCCGCACAGCACCGTGGCGCCCGCCGCTTCAATGC
>DATNNI010000434.1:0-15368 GCA_035601915.1 Xanthobacteraceae bacterium | reverse complement strand
CCGCAGCGAGACGGCGGCGCGCCATGCGCGTTATCTCGCCGGGGCGGCGCGTTTACGTTTTGCCTTCTTGCCGCGCTTTATCCCGGCCATTGATTCAAGCACGGCGCAGGTCGAGGCCGTGTCCTGCATCGCATATCCCGTCGACAGCGCCGCGGCGTAGATCGGCAGCGTCGCGGAAAATAACGGCGTCGGCGCGCCGAGCGACTGCGCAAAGCTGCCGATAATATCCATGTCTTTTTTCCAGATTGAAACTTTCATCGTCGGCTTGTCGTAGCGGCCCCTCACCATCATCGGCGCGCGAATGCGGAACACCTCCGAGTTGCCGGCGCCCACCCTGATCTCGTCGTAGATAAGCTGCGGCGGCAGCCCGCATTTCATGCCGAGCACTAACGCCTCGGCACTTGCGACGTTATGAATGGCGACCAGAAGATTGGCGATGTATTTTATACGGCTGCCGTTGCCGAATTCGCCGAGGTCTCGCACCACCCGCGTAAAGTCGGCGAATAACGGGCGCAACCGTTTGATCTCGGCGGAACCCCCCGAGGCATAAACAACGAGGTCCTTTACCTCGGCTTGAAAGCCTGTCCCGCTGACCGGACAGTCGAGCAAAACATGGCCGGCTTTACGCAGCGTCGCCTCGGCCGCCGTCTTATCTTCCAGCTTGAATGTAGATGCCTCAATCACCACGCGGCGCCGCACCCCAGCTTCGACAATAGCGTTGACCGTCGCCGAGAGCGCCTTGGGACTGGGCAAGCTCAAAATGAGCGTCGGCGCCTCGCGAGCGACTTCCGCCGCATCCGAGCGGATGTCGACGCCGGCTTTTTTCATCGCGCGCCGGCGATCGGCCGCGACGTCATAACCGACGACGCGCCAATTGGCGGCGAGCAGGTTGCGCGCGAAAGCGCCCCCCATGATGCCGAGACCAATGATCCCGACAACACCTCTTTTTTTTCTGGCCATTCCTGTGTCCTGTCAGTTTCGCGGAGCGCCCGCGAGTTACATGCCCTTCATATTCAACGCCACCGACAAGTATGACTTTACCTCGCGCTTGGTCGTCATGCCGGCCGTCGCCGCCTTGTATTTCTTGAAGTGATCGGTCGCCGCATGTGCTTCAGCGGCTGCGGCGTCGTTATAGACCTCGTAGATGAGGACGTGGTTTGGGTCCTTCTGCGACACGGAGATATTCAATTCGCGGCAACCGGGTTCTTTGACCGAGGCCGCGCCGTTCTCCTTGAGCGCAGCAAGGAAATTGTCGATTTGGCCGGGCACGACGTCGTATTCGACCGCATTGATAAGGAACGGTCCGGATTGCGCTAAGGCGAGATGGCCCTGGGTCGGCAGCAGCACCCACGCCGTGACCAAAAGAGCCATAACGGCCGTCACAGTAATCGCTTTCAACATGACCCATTCCTCCCTCTTTATGGCGGCGCGCCTGTCGCTCGGCTTGCAGGCCGCCGTCCTCGAACATTCAGAGCGAGCTTTCAAGAAACCGCATCATTTGCGGGATCGCCTGCGCGGCGGAACTGCGCGGCTCGCTTTCGAACGGATCAGACGCCCAAAAATGCCCAGCACCCGGGATGACGATCCGGCGCACAAAAAAACCGGCTTGGCTAAGTGCGGTGAGAAACGCGCCTGATTGACTCGGCGGATCGACAATATCGTCGTTGGTGCCGTGAATGAGCAAAAAGCGGACGCGGTTGCGGTCGACGGTGGCGTAGCTGATCGGGGAGGCGTCGAAATAAACGCGGCGGTTCTGCGTCGGCGAGGCACCGAAAAATTTTTGCACGATATTATCGTTCGGGCGGAAGGTCAGATCGTGCGTCCATTGAGCGTGCAGGTCGTAAACGCCGTAGAAGCCGACGACCGCCTTGATGTCGGTGGCTACGGCGGCGTTGGCATCGTCCAGATAGGCCGCGTTGAACTGGTCACCCGCGACCGCGATGAGTGATGTCAAATGCGCGCCCGCGGAATCACCGATAAGACCGATGCGGCTTGGGTCGAGGTCAAAGTCGGAGGCCTTGGCCCGCACGAACTGAATGGCGGCCTTAACATCGTAAGCCGCAGCGGGATAAGTGCCCGCTTTCCCGAGCCGGTAGTCGATAGCGAAAACCGCGTAACCGGCGCGCGCGAAAAACAAGCCCCAATATCGGTAGAACGCCTTGCTGCCGACCTGCCAGCCGCCGCCGTGAACCGCGACCAGGACCGGCGCTTTGCTGCGGCCCTTGGGCAGATAGAGATCGCCGACCAGTTTAGTGCCGTCGTGCTCGGCATAAACGACGTCAGTCTGGCTCGCCGTTTCGTATTCAGCGGCAGATGCGTGGCTCATTGGCATGATGGTTACCACTGCCGCCATAAAGGTCAGGATGGCGCGCATCATCGCGATCTCCGTCGGGTTTTCCCGATAAACACAGCAAGCGGTAGCAATTTTCGGCGCGGCTCGGAAGCCTACCACCAGGCGTGAAAATGATGCAGCGGTCCGCGACCCGAGCCAACGGCGAGGCGATCCGCGGCCGCGACGGCGGCACTCACATATTCCTTGGCTCGCTTGGCGGCCGCTTCCAGCGACAGTCCTTGGGCGAGGCCGGCGGCAATTGCTGACGAAAGCGTACAGCCAGTGCCGTGGGTGTTTTTGGTCGCCAGGCGCGGCGCCACGAGCCGCAGGCAGCGGCCGCCTTCGACGAGAAAATCGACGCTCTCAGGCCCACTCCGGTGGCCGCCCTTGATCAGGACCGCAGCAGCGCCTTGCGCGAGGAGCTTTTCCGCCTGTGCCCGCATCTCGCCATCGTCGCAAGCAGGAGCGACATCGAGTAGCGCCGCAGCTTCCGCCAGATTGGGCGTTAAGAGCCGCACGCGCGACAGCAGCGACCGCAGACGGCCAACATCCGCGCGCAGCAAGCGCTCGCCTGACGTTGCGGCCATAATGGGGTCGAGCACGACATTGGGCGGGCGGTGGCGATCAAGCGCCTCGGCCACGACGTCGATCGCGGCGACGCCAGGAAGCATACCGATCTTCACCGCGCCGACGTCAAGATCGGCAAAGACGGCATCGATTTGCGCCGCGATGAAGTCGGCCGGCACATCGTGGATGCCGAGCACGCCTTTGGTATTTTGCGCGGTGACCGCGGTGACGACAGCGGCGCCGTAGACGCCGAGCGCCGAAAAAGTCTTGAGATCCGCCTCAATCCCGGCGCCGCCACCTGAATCCGAGCCGGCGATAGTCAACGCGATTGGCGTACGGTACGCGCTTTTTCCGCGTCTTGGCACTGAGCGCTGATCGCCGCCGCGCCGAGCCCTCGCGGTTCGTTTTCGCGTTGCCATCATTGCAGAGATTTAATTGCAGCGGCCGGAAAGCGCCAGCCGACCCGTAGGCTGCTTTGGCGGCGCGACGGCGGCGATACTTAGGTTCCGCGCTTCGCCAGCATACCGTCGACGACTTCGCGCAAGGTGCGGGCCGCCGCTGCGGCATCGCTAGACCCTGATAATGCCGAGATGACGGCGACACCATCAGCCCCCGCGCCTATGACCGCGTCCGCGTTGCTGGCGTCAATGCCGGCGATCCCGACAATCGGAATCGCCGGCGCCCGGCGGCGCAGGGCCCCCGCAACTCCGGCGAATCCATCAATACCGATCGGCGAGGTCTTTTGCTCCTTCGACAAAGTCGCATACACGCCGCCGACGCCGGCGTAGTCGATAAGACCGACCGGCGCGGCCTCGGCCGCGGCGACCGTCTTGATCGACACCCCAATGATCGCGTCCGGCCCGAGGAGACGACGCGCATCTTCAGGCGCCATATCATCCGGGCCGATATGCACCCCGTCAGCCCCGGCAGCGAGCGCCACATCGATTCGATCGTTGACGACAACCGCGATATTGAGAGGCGCCAAAATTGCTTTGATCGCCCGCGCCTTTTCGACCATGGCGCGAGTGTCGCTTTTTTTGTCGCGCAACTGCACCAACGTCGCTCCGCCTGCCGCAACGGCGCGGGCCAGATCGGACAAATCGTGTCCGCCAGCGCGTTCGGGATCGAGAATGGCGTTCAGCCGTAGATCAAGTGGTGGTCGCATGCCATTACCAGATGCTCAGGAAACCGCCGAAGTGGCTCTTTGCAATTTACCAGGTATTATCGGCGCCCTCGGTCTAGATTAACATCTGGAATGCGAGGTGGAGATACGGATGGTTCCTTTTTTCGTTCAGATTAAATGTCAGCTCGGCAAGTCCTACGAGGTGGCCAATCGGCTCGCTGACGCCGAAATAGCCTCGGAAATTTACTCGACTGCCGGCGATTTCGACTTGTTGGTGAAATTTTATGTGGAGCAGAGCATGGATATCGGCCACTTCGTGTCCGAAAAAGTACAGACGATTGCCGGCATCCAGGACACGCGCACCATCATCACTTTCAAGGCTTTCGCAGGGACTTAAGCGGCGGCTTTGGGCCCTCGCGCGCCGGCAAGGAGTACACATACGCCGCTACAGCCTCGCGGTCGGCAGCATCGATTTGCTCAAGGTTGCGTATGACGTCAACCATGGCGCCGCCCGCATAATCCCCCGATGGGGCCATGCCGTCAGCCAGGAAGGTAGCGATGTCGCTCGCCGACCAGGGCGGATCCTGATGCTGTAAACCAGCGGGCGTGATGTTCGGCACCCACGCTTTCCCGTCCGGCGTCGGCCCGCCGGCGAATCGCTGGCTCTCCACGATGGCGCCCAGAAAATTCCGCGGACTGTGACATTCAGCGCAGTGCCCGGCGCCGTTCACCAGATAAGCACCACGGTTCACTTGTGCCGATTTCGCCGGATCAGGAACAAAAGGCCCGCCGTGGAGGAACAGAAGTTTCCACAATCCGACCAAACGGCGCACATTGAACGGAAAAGCCAAATCATGCCGGCGCGCACGCTCCGGCACCGGCGGCAGAGTCTTCAAATAAGCGAAGAGATCGCGCGCATCAGCAAGCGTCATGTGCTGGTATGAGGTGTAGGGAAACGCCGGAAACAGATGCCGGCCTCTTCGTGAAGTCCCCTTCCAAAGCGCGGTGACGAAGTCCGCTTCGCTCCACGCGCCAATTCCATCGGCTGGATCCGGCGAAATATTTGGAACATAAAAAGTGCCAAACGGCGAAGGCAAAGCAAGGCCGCCGCCAAGCCGCGTGTAGTCGACTTTTTTCGCATCGCTGTTCGGTGTAGCGTGACACGACGCGCAGCCGGCGATGTAAAACACCGTCCGGCCGTTGCCGACGTCCGGCGTGTACGGCGGCAACTCAGTCGCCGGCACCGTCGCCGGAATAGTCAAAATCCAAAACAGGAGCGCAATGCCGGCGACGCCCGCGGCCGCGCCGGACAGGATCTTGTTCATTGCGGCCTACGTATCCGCCTGTCTCGCGCGCCCAGCGAAGCGTTAACTCTTCTTGAGGCGATAATCTTGATGGCATCCGCCGCAATCGTTCTTGCCGATGCTCCCAAATGCGGCCTTGAACGTCTCGATGTCCTTCACGTTCGCACCAGCCGCCTTGGCATCGGCGCCAAATTTCTCGAATCGCGATTTGAAGTCGTTTGTGTCCTGCCAGACCTTTGGGCTGGCGGTATACGGGTCTTGGGCGGTCGGCTCATCATTCGAATTCGGCGGAAACAGCGCGGGCGCCTTTGACGCCGTTTCGGCGAAGGTCGCGAAGATTTTTTGCGCCTTGGCGAGATCGAACGGCTCATCTCCCTTCGCCATGGCGCCCCCAATCTTGGCTTGATCGCCCAGACCCCTCATCAGGTCCTTTCGCTCCTTGATCGGGTCCTGGGCGGCGGCGATTGTAATGCCGAGAGCGAATGCCATAACGGAGAGTAAAATGCGTATCATGCGAAAATTCCTCTGGTCCCTACGGTGTGAGCGATCGGCATAATTGAACGGATTGCACAGAGCGAAGAGTACAGGGATTAAAAGCAGCGATAAATCACGAAACCGAACTAACCTGAGGCCGTATAATGGCGAGCGGGGTCCATACATTACGCCGATGAAAAGCATTTACCGCTACCGCAAGGAACGGCATTACGCCAAACCGCCTGAAGTGATCTGGCCGTGCGTCGCCGACACAGCCCGTATCAACGAACTGTCCGGCTCACCTCCGTATCAAGTGGAGGAGCGCATGGACGCGAAGGGACGCGTTGATCGTTTTGCGTCTGCCGGTCTAGGCCCGTTGCGAATCAAGTGGCAAGAGGGCTTCAGCGAGTGGGAGGAAAATCGGCGGCTGGTGCAGACCCGTCATTTTCTCAACGGCCCCCTCCGCCGCTTTGAGGCTGTGGTCGAACTCCATCCCGAAGATGCGGGCACCCGGGTGGTATTTTCGTCGGAAATCGAGTGTGCCGGCCTCCTGGGTCGGCTCGCAAAATTCTCAGGTCAAATCGACCGCGAGGGCGACAAACGTCTGGCAGCCATCGAGAAGCTCATCGCGGAAGCCGGCATGCCCCTGCCGGGCGCCTCTGCGCACGAAGCGGCAAAGCCGATCGCGCGCCGGCGTCTTGCCGCGTTGATCGGCGAACTCGAAAACGATCCAGCGAGCCACGGCCTCGCGTCAAAGCTCGCCGACTTCCTTCTCCACGCACCGGTCGTAGCGTTGCGCGGCATTCGCCCGCTGGCGCTGGCGCGCTCTTGGGGCGCAACGGCGGACGATACGGTCGAACTATTTCTCGCCGCACAGCAGCGCGGCATTGTCGCCATGGGCTGGGACTTGCTGTGCTCGCGCTGCCGCGGAGCAAAATTAAGCGTCAATAACTTACACGACCTGCCCGAGGGGGCACACTGTTCATCCTGCAACATCGATTACGGCCGCGACTTTACGCGCAATGTGGAATTGACCTTCCACCCGGAGCCATGGCTGCGGCCGCTTCCCAAGGGGGAACTCTGTCTTCTCGGTCAAGGCAGCACTCCCCACGTCAAATTCCAGGGCGAGGTGCCGGCGCACTCGACAAAAAATTTTCACCTGGAGCTCGCTCCCGGTCCTTATCGTTTTCGCACTATTGAGGCCGGCGGCCAGGCCGATGCGTCAATCGGTGAAGACGGCGTCATCCCCGACGTCACAGTGCGCGGCACTGAGGTCATCTTGGCGAAGGGCGGCAACGCAGGCGGTTTCGCCGCCCATAACGACACCGACAGGCCGCTATTTTTTGTCGTTGAGAGCCGCGCCTGGACTGCGGACGCACTCACCGGAGAACGCGTCATTGCCATGGCGGCTTTCCGTAGGCTCTGTCCGGAACAACTTCTGCGCCCCGGCGATGAAGTTGAGATCGGGCGGATTGCAATCATGTTCACCGATCTTCAAGGCTCGACCAGACTTTACGACGACCTTGGCGACGCCTCCGCCTACCGTTTGGTGCGCGACCATTTTGCCTTCTTATCGGAGCGGATCGAGCGTCATCACGGTTTCATCGTCAAGACCGTGGGCGACGCGGTCATGGCGGCGTTTCACGATCCGGCCGATGCCGTCCGCGCCGCCTTATCCATCCAGGACGAAGTCGAAAATTTCAATCGCGGGCGCAGCGACGCCGGCGTCGTGCTGAAACTCGGCCTGCACGGCGGAACATGCATTGCGGTCACCGCCGGCGGCGTACTCGACTATTTCGGCTCAGTGGTGAACACCGCTTCGCGCCTTGAGCATCAATGTCGCGGTGGCGAAGTGATCGTTTCCGAAGCGATCTCGGCCGACAGCGAAGCGCGCGAGGCTCTGACCGGCCGTGCTCTCATCGAGGATACCGCCGCGCTGCGAGGGCTGAGCGAGCCGGTGCGTTTTGTCCGCGTCGCCGGCCGGTCGCCGCCGCTATAAGAGCTCGCCGGCGACCGTGAAGAAGTTGTCATGCGAGCAAATCACTTTGAACTTGCGCCGGTAGCTCGATAGATAATCCTGCGCCGCGCGGAATTCGTGAAGCACGGATCCGAATTCGTCGAACATTAGAATAGCGCCGGTCGGCAGAATTGGATCGAGCTTGGTCAGGCAAAAAAGCGCCGACGAATATAGATCGCAGTCAATGTTGACGACGATCCTGTTGCGGGGCTCAAACCGCGCGACAAATTCGGGAAGCGTGTCCTGAAACATTCCGGCGACAAACTGAACACGGGAGTCGCGCGTCTGCGGCAAACGGCCGCCGGTATTGAAATGTCCGCGCGGGTAATCGCTATCCCAATCCTCGGGCAGACCAGTGAAGCAATCGAAGCCGAAAAATCGACTTTCGGGCGATTGATTCCGCGCCGCGAAATAGAGGATGCTGTGACCGCGATGGACGCCGAATTCCAGGTAATCCACGGCACCCGCACAGCCTTCGGCGATGAAGGACCACATCTGTTCGCGCGTAGCGAAAGCAGGCACGTCGGCATGCTGTTGCTTGAAGTCGTCGAGCAGCGGCTGCCGGTTCAGCCGGTCGACGAACACGCTGTAGGGCATGTGTCGTGCGTAATTGTTCTTGAACGCGTTGGTCAGAACGCGTCGGGTCTGTTTGGCATGGGTTAGTAACGACATCGCTTTTCCCCAATTTCCACTGCGGCGTCGCAGACGGCGACACACGTGAGTCGCGGAACAACGCGAGGTTTCGGGGAGTTTCTTATCATGCGCGGGAGCCCGCGCGATTTACCATTAGCCATCAACCTTAACTTGGCGGAATACGGCAGCCGGTCGGATTCCGCGTCTCACGTTGAATTCAAAGCCGCAACGAAACGTTGCTTGATGGCGTGACCGTCGCGAAGCGGCAGCACCCGCGGGGTATCCTCGGCCTTGATGCGGGCGTCGAAAAATAGGGGCCCATCGCCGGCGTGCAGTAACGCGCGGACGCCGGCGGCCTCCTCAAGGCGCGAAACGACACTCGCGCGTTTGAAACGACAGGCGAGCGCCACTTCGGTAAGATCGACCCCCGCGTGTGTGTGGCTAGGCTGCATGCCGGTTTCGCCGTAATGGGCGTTATTGAGCACGACAATGGAAAGGTTGTGCGGCTGCTTGACGCCAATCGTGGCGAGGCTGCCGAGACCCATCAGCATATCGCCATCGCCGGTGATGATTGCAACGCGGCGATCGGGCCGCGCCAGGGCCAGTCCGAGGCCGATCATCGCAGTGCCGCCCATCGCGCCCCAAAGATAAAAGTTGAGCGGATGGTCGCCGGCCGCAGCGACATCGTAGGTCGCCGACCCCAGCCCGCAGACGATAAGGAGATTCTCGCGGTCGGCCAGAAGCGCCGCCACGAAATCCCGCCGGTCCAGCATCATCGTGTCCATTGTTTCGGGCCGATCAGACGTTGCGACAGCAAAACCGCGGCTTGAACGTTGCGCTCAAATGCAACGTCGCAGGCGGCGCCGACGATCTCGTCAACGGCATCGGCACGCTCGACCCGATGGACAAGAAAACCGCAGAGCCGCAAAACGTCCTCGGTGATCGTGCCCATCGGTACCTGCCAAGGATTGAACTCCTCGAACTCCCCCCGCATGGTCACGAGCACGACGCAAGGGAAGCCGCAATTGCGGAGCAGCGAAAACATATTGATGCAATTGCCAACGCCGCTAGATTGCATCAGCAAGGCCGCGCGTTGGCCGCCGAGCGCAGCGCCGGCGACAAGGCCGACGCCCTCTTCCTCGGTCGTTAGCACCACGTCGGCAATGCTCGGATCGTCACGGCACAGCGCGATCAGACGGCTATGGCCGGCGTCGGGTACATGACCCACCTGGCGAATTCCGACCCGCCGGAAATGGGCGTGAATCGCATCGGGCCATAATGTTTCGATGTTCGCCGGGTTGGCCAATAAAGGTCTCGCCGTTATTGCGCCTGCGGGATCATTCAGCAGGCTTCATCCCGCGCCGGCTTTTGTCCCGTCGCGGTCCCAATTGGGCGAGATAGCGCGCGATGACATAGAACACCGGCGTGAAGATAAGGCCGAACGCCGTCACGCCGATCATGCCCGAAAACACTGCGGTTCCCAGCGCCTGCCGCAATTCGGCGCCGGCGCCGACCGCCCAGACAAGCGGCGTCACGCCGAGGATGAAGGCGAACGAGGTCATCAGGATCGGACGCAACCGCAGCCGAGTGGCTTCGACCGCCGCCTGCCATCTGTCGCGGCCTTGGTCTTCGAGCTGGCGGGCAAATTCGACAATGAGGATGGCGTTCTTGGCGGCGAGCCCGATCAGCACCACGAAACCGACCTGGGTAAGGATGTTGTTGTCCTGCCCGCGCAGAATGACGCCGGTGATCGCGGCCACAAGGCACATCGGGACAATCAATATCACCGCGAGTGGAAGAGTGAGGCTCTCATATTGCGCGGCGAGCACGAGAAACACGAACACCACCGCGAGCACGAAAGCGAACATCGCCGTATTGCCCGCTTTGATCTGCTGATAGGCCAGCGATGTCCATTCGGTGGCGAACCCTTCCGGCAAGGTTTCGGCCGCGAGCTTGTTCATAATGTCGATGCCCTGTCCTTGCGAATAGCCGGGCGCAGCGGCCCCATCGAGTTCGGCGCAGGGATAAAGATTGTAATGCGGCACGCGGAACGGACCGGAAATGTCGGTCACCGTGGTAAAGGAGCCGAGCGGTACGGTATCGCCGCCGGAATTGCGAACCCGGATCTTGAGCACGTCGGCGATATTGCGGCGATCTTCCTCGCGCGCCTGCGCGGTAACGCGGAACGTGCGGCCGAATAAATTAAAGTCGTTGACATAAGCCGAACCGATGAAAACCTGCAGTGCGTTGAAGACGTCCTGCACGTTGACGCCGAGGAGTTGCGCCTTAGGGCGATCGATATTCAGATAGACTTGCGGCGTCGACGTTTCGAACAAGGTGAAAACCGTGGCCACACCCGGCGTCTGCGCGGCGCGTGCCATCAGTTCGGTGGTCGCCTGGCGCAGCGCCGCGGAGCCAAGGCCGGCGCGGTCTTCAACAATCATGCGGAAACCGCCGGAATTGCTGATGCCCCGGACCGGCGGCGGCAGCACGGCGACGAAAAAGCCGTCCTGAACTTTCGACAGCCGCCGGTTTAACTCGGCCTGAATGGTGGCCGCCGAACGCCGCGGATCGCGCGCGCGCGAAGCAAATGAATCGAGCACCAGGAAGATTGCGCCGGCATTCGGCGAATTGGTGAACGTCGCGCCGGAAAAGCCGACGACATTGACCCCGTGAGCCACCCCGGGCACGCCAAGCGCAATGTCGAGCACGCGCTGCTGCGCGGCATCGGTGCGCGCCAGTGAAGCGCCCGGCGGCAGTTGAACCACAACGATCATGTAGCCGGCGTCGATCTGCGGGATAAAGCCGACCGGCGTTTGGCGGAATTGATTGAGCCCGAAGCCGATCACCACCAGGTAGACGACGACCATGATGGCGGCGCGGCGCACGGTGCGCCCGGCGAGCCACGACACGCCGGCGCCCACGCCGTTGAAGCTGCGGTTGAACATCGCGAAGAAGCCGTGAATCGGCCGCTGCCACCAGCGGTCGCGCTGGCCGGTGTCGTGCGGCTTGAGCAGCAACGCGCACATCGCCGGCGACAGCGTGAGCGAAACGATCAGCGAGATCACCGTCGCGCCGGCAATCGTCAGCGCGAACTGCCGGTAGAATTGCCCCGATATTCCGGTGATGAACACCGACGGCACGAACACGGCGCAAAGGACGAGCGCGATGGCGACAAGCGCCGAGCCGACTTCGTCCATGCTTTTGCGCGCCGCTTCGCGCGGCGGCAGTCCGGCGGCGATATTGCGTTCGACGTTCTCGACAACGACGATCGCATCGTCGACGACAATGCCGATCGCCAGCACCAGCCCGAACAACGACAGATTGTTGAGCGTGAAGCCAAACGCCGCCATGAAGAAAAAAGTCCCGATCAGCGATACCGGGATGGCGACAAGCGGAATGATCGCCGCGCGCCACGTCTGCAGGAACAGAATGACCACCAGAACGACGAGGATAGTGGCCTCGCCGATGGTTTCGATCACAGCGTCGACAGATTGCTGGATGAACTGCGTCGGATTGAAGAAGATGTCGTATTTGACGCCTTGCGGAAAGCGTCTCGACAGCTCAGCCATCAGGCTCTTCACGCTCTCGGCGGTGGCCAGTGCATTCGAGCCGGGCCGCTGAAAGATCGCCAACGCCACCGCCGGATCGTGATCGAGATAGGAATTCGATGAATAGTCCAGCGCCGCAAGCTCCACTTTGGCGACGTCTTTTAGACGAACCACCGCTCCGGGCGTCTGTTTCACCACGATGGACGCGAATTCGTCGGGGTCGGCAAGGCGGCCAAGCGTTTGCACCGCAATTTGGAAGGCACCCTGATGCGCGGTCGGCGGCTGGTCGAGCATGCCCGAGGCGACCTGAATGTTCTGACCCTGCAGGGCGTTGACCACGTCGGTCGCGGTCATGCCGAGCGATTGCAGGCGATCGGGATCGATCCATACTCGCATCGAATAATCGCGCGCGCCGAAGACGATGATCGACCCCACGCCGTCGACGCGAGTGACCGCGTCGGTCACCTCGAGCGTCGCGTAATTGGAGATGAAGAGCGCGCTGCGCGAGTGATCGGGCGAATAGAGGTGCACGACCATCATCAGGTCGGGCGAACTCTTCTGCACGGTGACGCCAATGTTGCGCACGTCGGCCGGCAAGCGCGGCTGGGCGATGGCCACGCGGTTTTGTACTTGTACCTGAGCGATGTCGAGGTTGGTGCCGAGATCGAAACTGACCGCGATCGAGAAGCGTCCATCAGCAGTCGAATTTGACGCCATATAGATCATGTTCTCGACGCCGTTGATCTGCTCCTCCATCGGAGTCACCACGGTCGAGGACACGACTTCGGCGCTCGCTCCCGGGTATTGGCCGGTGACGCTGATCAAAGGCGGCGCGATTTCCGGGTATTGGGCAATCGGCAGGCGAAAGAACGACACCGAGCCGAGAATGACGAAAATGATCGAGACCACCGCGGCAAAGATCGGTCGGTCGATGAAGAAATGCGAAATGCGCATGCGGCTAGTTCGCCTTGGCTTGCGCCGCATCTTTCGGCGCTGACGATGCCGCCGGCGTGCCGCTTTCTTCCACCGTCACCTTTATTCCAGGCCGGGCGCGCATCAAGCCGTTGACAATCACGCGATCGGCGGGGGTCAGCCCTTCCTTGATCACACGCAGGTCGTCATCGATCTGCCCGGGAACCACATATTTCTGCCGAACGATACCGCCATCGTCGACGACCAACACGTACTTGCGCGACTGCTCGGTGCCGATGGCCGCGTCGGGAATAAGCAGCGCCGTAAATGCCGGCGAACCCGGTACGCGGATGCGGCCGAACATGCCCGGCGTGAAAATACTATCGGAATTGGCGAAGACGGCGCGACCGCGGATTGTGCCCGAGGACCGGTCGATAACATTGTCGACGAAATCCATCTTGCCGATGTGAGCAAAGTCGGTTTCATCGATCAGCTTAAGCGTGACTGCAACGGCGCTTTGGCCGCTGCCGCTCATCTGCCCGTTGCCACCGGCGACACGTTGGTAACGGAGGTATGAGGCCTCGTCGAAGGTAAATTCGAAGCGAATGGGGTCGACCGAGACGATATTCGCCAGCAGCGTCGTGTTGCTGCCGTTGCCGCCCGTTACCAAGTTTCCGACCGAGACGCGCCGATCTCCAATACGGCCGTCGATTGGCGCGCGTAATTCGGAATACTCATTCAAGTCGAGCTCCGCCGAGTGGACCATCGCTTCCTGGGCGGTGACGGACGCTTCCGCGACGCTTTTAGCTTGCTTGCGCTGATCGAAGGTTTGCTCGGTGATGGTCCTGTTCTGGGCCAATTCCCTGCCGCGGGCGAGGTCGGCTTCGGTGAAGGCGAGATTGGCGCGCGCCTGGGCGAGATTGGCGCGCATCTGGTCAAGCGCAATCTGAAACGGCCGGTGGTCGATCACGAACAAAAGGTCACCCTTTTTGACCATCTGCCCATCGGTGAAATGAATTTGCGAAAGGTATCCGGAGACTCTCGAGCGCACCTCGACCGAATCGACCGCAACGAACCGGCCAACATATTCGTCTTGATCGGTGACGGTGCGCTGGGCCGGCCGCGCCACAGTAACGGTCGGCGGCGGCGGCGCCGCGCTCTGCTGTTGCCCCTGGCCGCAGCCGGCGATAGCCGCCGCCGACAGAAGTAAAAGCCCTGCGTGCCAACCGCGCTGAACTCTGGCCATGGGTCTCCTTCGACCTCGTTGCGGCCGCACCATAGGCGATTGCCGCGGTCGGCGGGAGCAGAAATCCGCGGCCTTCTCCGGCTGCGGCGGACCACCATATATACGCCCCGGCTCCTGCAGCAGCTCGATGCCGGCAGACCAGGCGAATTCAAGTGAAAATACTGCCTCTCAGCGACGCAGGCCTTGCCGGCGGGCGGCCTGCAACTCCTATCTCGCCGGAAGTGCCATCTGAAGATCAGGCGTTGCTCGACGCCTATTCGCGCGCCGTGATCGATGTTGTCGATCGCGTCGGTCCGGCTGTCGTCGGGCTCTCGGTGCGCAGCAACTCGACCCAAACTGCCTCCGGGCGCGGCGGACGACCCCAAGGCGGAGCGGGCTCGGGTGTCGTTGTTGCGCCCGACGGCCTTATTTTGACCAACAGCCACGTCGCCGGCGCCGCCGGGTCGGCGCCCATGGTCGAGGTCACGACCGCGGAGGGCCAGCGGCTGACGGCACGTATGGTCGGCGACGACCCGGATACGGATCTCGCGCTTTTGCGAGTGGAGCAGAGCGTCACGCTGCCGGCTGCGCGGCTCGGCGATTCCAAGCGCCTCAAGCGCGGTCAATTGGTGATTGCGATCGGCAATCCGCTCGGTTTCGAATCCACGGTGACCACGGGCGTGGTCTCTGCGCTCGGCCGCTCGCTGCGCGCTCGCACCGGCCGCCTCATCGACGATGTGATCCAGACAGACGCCGCGCTCAATCCCGGTAACTCGGGCGGCCCGCTCGTGTCTTCCGGCGGCGAAATTGTCGGCGTCAACACCGCCGTGATCATGGGCGCGCAGGGAATCTGCTTTGCCGTCGCCGCCAACACCGCAAGCTTCGTGCTCGGCGAACTGGTTCGCCACGGCCGCGTGCGCCGCGCTTTCATCGGTTTGTCGGCCCAGCAAATCGCACTGCCGCCGCGGCTACGTCACGCCGCCGGCCTCGAACAGCAGAGCGCGGTGATGGTCAGCACCGTCGAAGCGGGCGGTTCCGTCGATCGCGCCGGAGTAAAGCCCGGCGACATCGTACTCGCGCTGGACGGAAGCACCGTCACGGGCGCCGATGATCTTGTACGCCTGTTGACCGGCGAGAAAATCGGCGAGCGCGTGACACTCGACCTGCTGCGCGGCGGCGAACGGATGACGATTTCAGTCGTGCCGCTGGAGCGTAAGCGCGCGGGGTGAC